>JAYVIY010000284.1:0-9111 GCA_043769795.1 Pseudobdellovibrio sp.
GGTCGCTAATGATGTACTTTGTTTATTATTGAATGTTGTAAAGTCGGCACTCGATAAATATCCATCTGTGGTGGTGTTTGATTTCGTCATAGAAATGACCGGGGTTGAGGTACCTGTCGTAACAACCACCGGAGCCACTCCTGTAACATTAGCTGCTGAACCAACTTTAACCCAAGCCACACCATTCGAATAATAGATTTCACCAGTATTAGTTGTAACATAAACCCGCTGAGCTACTCCCGGTGCATTCGGTAGCGGCATGTTCGCAAAGGTGTCGGCTTGCATTGTATTAACGCCACCCGCTTGGGTTAGAATCGCATCTAAAATTCCGTAACCGGCAATACTTGTTGGGCGAGTGGCCGGATTTATTTTATTCCAATTTAAATCTCCACTGAGAACTTTTGCATCAGTAATAGCATTATTACTGATCGTTAGGTCTCCGGATGCATTCATTGTGGCGTCACCACTCAAAACCGCAGACAATGCAGTTGTAACTTGAGCCGAGGTCAGTGAATAAGCGACGCATGAAACTTGATCAGTTAAAGCGCTATATGTAAATTTAGTACCCGGAGCACAGGCTCCGGCCACATTGAACCAAGGATTCGCCGCTGGCACGAAGGTCGATCTAATATTTCCGATATCCAAATATTTTTGAGCAGCGACGCTTCCTGCGTCTCCGACCCATACCTGCCCAGTAGATAATGCTGTTGATCGCTTATTATTAAAGGTCGTCCAGTCCGTACTTGTTAAATATCCATCGACGGCACCGGTTGCTTGGGTTAATGAAATATTCGGAGTTGAACCACCGGATGAAGCCAGCGGAGCCGAAGCCGTAACATTTGTTACCCCGATTGAAGATGGATTGACCCAAGATAAATCGCCGGAAGCATTTGTACCGAGAATTGTTCCTGCTATGGGCAAAGTTCCGGGTAAAGTTAACGTATAATCGCCACTCATCGGAGTAGGTGTCTTTATCCGTGCGTAGTTAGCGTTTCCGGTATTATAAACGTAAACATTATTTGTCGACGTATTTGTAGAAGAAACTGTATTTAAAACAATGTTTCCCGATCCATCACGCTTAACTAGAGTTCCGGCTGTATTTGTATTAGTGGCCGCCTGAGTGTCAGTAACTGTCGTATTAATTTCAGCTGCCGTTCGGCCGCCTACAGTGGCCACGGTCGGATTCGGTAAAGTACCCGATAAATCACCGCTTGCAGTGGCACCATTTTGAATCGCACCGACAATTCGCGCATCGTTACCGGCAGCAACTGTGTTCGCAATTGTTCCCACATTTAAAGTCAAAACCGGAGTAACGGTTGGTGTTGCTACAGTTAAATAGGCATTTGCAGACGACACGCTCGTGACCGTACCACCACCGTCAGTTGTCGGAGTCCATGATCCACCTACGAAGGAAAGCGTTTGTCCTGCAGTGGGCGCCGTTGCTGAAACCGGTCGGCCATAAATTCCGCGAACCGAAGTTGCACCCTGCGTTCCGACCACATCACCCGCTAATGCGCCGGTAAAACCTACTGCCGGATCACCGAGTTTTAAATAGAAACTGCTATTGTTAGTTAATGTGTTGATAAGCTCTGTGTATTGCGCGTTGCTTAGCGGAGTTACGTTCTGAGGCGAACCACCGATATTGACGACTCTCACCAAGGCATCAACTGGAAATCCACCCACATTTAGAGATTCTATTGCAGAAGGAACATAAGCCACTGTCTGAGTCGGCAAAGCTTCCCAAGGATCCGTCGGTAAAACCCTGAATGAAACACTGACTCGGCGGGAATCTGTAGACGTCGGAGTATAATTCGGACCACCGGCTGTACAATTTCCTGCTAAGCTAAATGCACCAAAAGTATTTTTATTGCTGAAAACTTGTTGAACGGTGTATCCGGTTGTATCTGTTCTTACCCCGGCACCACTATTAATTGCGACGACAAAAACACCATTGACTATATTTCGCGAAATTTGCTCTTCGTACAACAGACAGTTATCGGCTGAACCGCTCGGAGTTCTGACCTGAATTCGGAAAGTGACTAATCCGGAAACTCCTAAATTAGTAACGCTATCGATGATACGACCGTGATAACTCAGTTGTTGAGCATTTGCATTCGTGCTTATTAATAGAAACAAAAAGATTAAAGCAATAAAATTTTTCATTTTCCAACTCCCGAAAGAATTGCGCCTTGAGAGTTGACATAGACTTTATATTTACCAGACGGCGTAGTTATAGATGATGGTGGATTTGAACCCACAACCGGTGTCGGATCTTCATATGGGTTTTCAGGTAAATCATAATTCAACGTAGGATAATTAATATCAGCAATGGGCTCCTCAGTAAGCAAAGCCATGTTAGCGTATTGCGGATTCGGTACGGCAATGGTTCCACCCGGAGAAAGTCCGCCCTGAGTACTTCCCGCAATAAATGCAGCCCCCCGATATTGAAAGCGAGTCGGTTGCGCTATTACAGTGTTGCTGGCTCGTGTGCCTATCGAATTTGTTGCCAGAATATAAAAATCATAATCTACGCCATTAGTTAAACCAGTCACCTGATAAGGAGAAGTCACGCGCGGAATCGAAGTCCAAGGTCCGGCCGGAGAAGTGGTGCGATAGAAGACAGTATAAAAAGGAGACGTATACGCACCTGAAGTGAGCATGTAAGCTGCGTTCTGCCAGGTTAAATCCACAAACTGATTTCCACCTTCTGCATCAATTATTGAAAACACACCGGGAGTTAAAATATGAACCACATTCAATTGAAAGGTTGAGCGCGCATAGGTCCAGAAATCATAAAGAGTTACTGTTACATCAACCACACCGAACTTAAAACTCTTCGGCGCAATTCTCAGCGTACAATTCGGATAAGTACCGCCCACCGTAAGTCCGGTACTATCAATAATCGTATCGTTGGAAGAAGTGGCTTTAACGAAAACGAGCGAGCAAACCATAAAAGTATCAGGATCAGAAATGGTAAACGGAATCGACTGCACATCGTTTTCATCTATTATATAGTCGGCGATTGCGCTGATCACTGGAGGAGCTGACGGAGTATGTTTACCCGGTTCAAAAGTCGGGTCGAGATTAGATCTATTTCCACCGAGAGGGTTAAAGTCACACCCTGTGAAAATAAAAATCACAAAAATAGATATCAATTTGAAAAGATTTTGACTGAATCTTAACGTACCGATGTCAAACCTTCCTTGTCCGAATTAATATAAGTATACGTCATCATTACCAATCTTTCAGCTTCCATGCGTAACCAAATGTAAAACCAAGCTCAGTTGCTTTCTGCAAGAGGATGTCCGTATCTTGCTGAGACAACTCAAATTTAACTGTTCCAAAAAGATATTCCTGAACTCGATCATGCTGAACGGTAAAACCGATATCGAATGCGGTACCTGGCTTAACGTCGTAGCCGCTGGTTCCAGCTCCCAATATACTTGTTACGCCGACCTCGCCGTCGAAACGGTATTTTCCGGCTTGATGAAACATATAACTGGCCGCCGCGTGCAAATCGATAAGAGGCACGGCGTTCACCACCACACCGCCATCATCGAACAAAACGATATTCTGAGTAAGAAATCGATAAAACAGTCTTTCACGTTGAGAAACTCCACCACGGAATCCCCATTTGCCGATTTCAAATTTTGCATTGGCGCTGAAGGTATTAAGAACTTTTTTGTCCTGATCAATAGGTCTTTCGCGAATCTCTGGATGAATTGCATTATTTACCACCGAAATATAGAGGTCCGTTTTAAAATACTCCGTCCAATAATTATTCCAGCCCACACCCACTTCCGGATTTAATTTGCTCAGTAAAATTCCTTGCCCGCCGGTGGTTTTGTCTGTTCCGTCATATCGGTTGTACCAAGCCCCACCTGTAACATAGATTGTTGAATATCTTGTTACGCACTCAGTTCCTGTCCACTCCCCATCGCAAATCATTCGGTAGCGCAAAGCTTCTGAGATTTCTTCTGTAGGCCCGGTGCCATCAAGCTCTCCCTTAACATTTGCGGGTATATCGCGATTCAGAATTTCGAGTGTTTTGTCGTCAGCACCCAGAATTTCACTATTAATCTTGTCGCTGCCATCGGTTTTGACTGCAGGCTCAGATGTGATAACGCGGTAAGAACCTTTTTCGGTGACACGCCAGCCGAGAATTTGTTCTTCGCATTTAAAAGGAATAATTACTTCTTTTCCTTGATTTGAAGAAGTTTGATTAGGTAAATTATTTACTTTTTGTAGCGCCTCTAAGGAGCCACCATCGCCGATAACAGGATCGAGCTTAAAATTTTTCAGAATCGAATAAAAGTCTTCGCCGCTCTGTATTACATATCTGGTTTCTTTAATAACTGGAGTACATACTTCGGCTGCATTAATTTTAACAAAATAAATGAGTTGAAGAATTAATATTAAGAAGCAGTTAAAATACTTGCGAGGTATCATCTACATCAATTATTTCAACGACTTAGAATAAAAGAAAGCTCTCTCGTGATATTACTTATTTTCTAGACTGGCAGGAAGTCTTGCGGGATTCAGTTTATAATCCTGATCTTGCACCTGTTGCGTTCGATCTTTAAAAATAAAGCGCGACTTAAGACTGTCGGCTGATTCAAGCGCTGTGGCCACTTCTGCAAGAGCCTGAGATTTTTCTTTTACGTCACCACGACTATAGACTGTAGACAAAGATCTAGCAAAAAATGATTCTTTCGGATTTTCTTCGTAAAATTCTTCGAAAAGCGCCACGGCTTCAGTCGAGTTATCGAGCTGCATGAGCGCCCACGCCAGCAAGGGCTTCACGTTTTTGTTCTCGGTTTTCAGTGCGATTGCCTTTTTTGCAAAATAAACAACATCTTCAGGTTTCTTATTCTTCAAGTACCAGAGCTCAGCAAGCATAGAATAGACGGCCGCGCTCTGCGAGTTTATTTTGAGTGCTGCAAAAATTTCTTTTTTGAAGGCGCGTTGATTATTTAGCCTGTAGTGTAGAAATGCCATCTTGAGCCTAAGGTCTTCATCTTTCGGAAACAGCTTAATTCCCTTTTCAAGAAGCGCCACGGTTTCCACATATCTGTTTAATTCTATTAAAAAATCTGCATAGGTCTTGTAAATTTCAACCAGATCGGGCCGCTGAAGGTAGGCCGTACGAATAATATTTATCGCTTCGTCGAACTTTCCTTTAAATTTACTGTAGAGGGCTAATCTTACTTTTGCCGCACCGAAATAATCCGATGATACGGGAATTTTACTAAGTATAAACGCGGCGTCGACCGCCTTATTCTGACTTATATAGATTTGTGCAAGATAGAATCGGGCCTCTTCATTTTCATCAGATTTTAATAGGGTTAAATACAGTTTTTCTGCATTTTCAAGCTCTCCCATCAGATAGTAAACGTGAGCTTTTTTTAAATCGATCAACTTAACGTCATAGGTGAGCGGGCGTTGCTTGTTATACTCGCGCATCGCAATTTCATAGTTTTCAGATTGAACCGCTGAATAAGAAAGATTTTGAGATACTTCAAAGTCGAACTCTTTAGTATCAGAATACTTAAGCAGGGCTGTTGTTGAATCCTTAAATCTTTTTTGTTGAAAAGCATAGTTAGCATACTCAAGTACGATTTGCTGATCGCGCGGATTGAGCTCATAGGCCAGCATCAGATTGGCACTATAAAGCTCTTCTTCTTTTGTAATTTTGTAAAGTTGTGCTTTTTCAAAAACGATTTTGTACTCGCTTAGATCGGTCTTCGGAATCTGCACCAAAATATTCATGGCATCTGAATATTTCTTTTCAATTTTGTAAATGTAAAAAAGGGCCCACTTGGCTTCGTCAAACTTACTATTTTTCAATAGCATTCTTTGATAGACCTCACGAGCCTTAGAATATACTTTTGCTGCAAGGTAGAGATCTCCTGTTTTTTTCAGAATATCCAGATTTTCGGGCTCTAGCTTCGAAGCTTCGGCTAATTCGACCAGCGCTAGGTGGTTTCGGTTCATTTTTCGGTACTCGTCTGAAAGGTTTAGATGAGTCGAAACTCGTTTCGGATTATGCAGAATTGAAAGACGAAAATTTTCAATTGATTTTTCAGACTGATTGTCGAGTGAATAGCCAATGCCCATTTGCTCATAATATTCTGCGCGCGTTAATTCCTTTGGAAACATATCCGACTGAACGGTTCGAACACTTTCCTTTTCAACATGCACTTTGGGGCCGGCACAGCCCGCCCCGAACAAAGCAAAAAAAATAAACAAAAAACTTATTTTCACAGTCTACTTATCGGATTTTTAAACCCGAGCTTGAACTATTTTTAATGACTAGACCTTGATCTAGGCTATACTCTCGGAATGCGTTTTCTACTTCTTCTGAGCGTCAGTTTACTTGGTTCATTTTCAAAAAGTAACACTTTGGCTTCCGACAACAATTATTTTAAGAACACATATGAAGAGTGCGATCACGATTTCAATCAGCAGTTCTATCGCATAAAAAAAATGTTCCCGAAATCCGAAGTTCATGAATTTCAATATTCTGAAGGCAGCATAAAATCCTATTTTTTTCCGGCAAAAAAACAGCAAAATAACCTCGTCGTCCTGATTTCAGGAACCCACGGTATCGAAGGGTTCGCCGGTTCTGCGGTTCAACGCTGGCTGCTCGATCAGAATTTCAATACCGATAAAACAGCAATTCTTATGATACACGGTTTTAATCTTTATGGTTTTAAAAAATTGCGCCGGGTGAATGAAAACAATATTGATCTGAATCGCAACTTCATACTGGCGCGCAACCAGTTTCAAGCTCACGATGAGAAGTATGCCGAGCTTGATTCGTTTTTAAATCCTAAATCTACAGCCGAACTGAACTTTTTCAGCCGATTTAGTTTTATAATAAGTTCCGTTTTCAATATTGCGCGCCACTCCCTCGAAGGCCTGAGGTCTTCAATCCTCAAAGGACAATACAGTTTTCCTGAAGGAATTTTTTACGGTGGCGAAAAAACTCAGGTTCAGAGCCTTTTAATCACTGATCTCGTGCAAACCTATATGAAACCTTATAAAAAAATATTTCTAGCAGATCTTCATACCGGCTATGGCGAACGGGCCAAGTTACATTTACTCGCAGGCAAAGCCGCAGATAAAAATTCAACGACATTAACAAAAATTTTCGGCACTGAAGATATTGATTTTGCCGACAAGAAAAAGTTCTATGCAGTCGAAGGAGAAATGATCACCTATTTCGCTGATCAAATCAGACTAGTTGTTGATGTAGAGGTTTCTGGTGTGGTTTTTGAGTACGGAACACTTGATAGCCAAAAAACACTTGGCTCGATCGAATCGCTACGTCGTGTAATCCTTGAAAATCAGAATTTTCATCATCCGGCAAAAAATGAGTCGACACAGGAAATAAAGTCTCTTTACCGAGAAATGTTCTACCCATCTGATGAGGGTTGGCGAGTTCAGGTTTTGAAACAATCTTCTGAAAAAATGACAAAACTATTTAATTATCTCAATGCAAACTAAATCGCATCCAGTTCTTTTTTCAGTCGCGAGACCTGATCTAAATAATTTAAAGCTGCCAAATTATCTTTGAGCTGATCCAGTCGGCTCGCACCTAATATGACTGTACTTACATTCGGATTCAGCGCACACCAAGCCAGCGCCAAGTGGGCCATCGAAATCCCGGACTTCTTAGATATTTCATTTAGTTTCATAACTTTGGCCTGATTCACCGGATCTTCGATTTCATCTTTGATATAACTCAACGATGGGTGGCTTGCTCTTGAATTTGCTGGAATTCCATTTAAGTATTTTCCGGTCAGGTTTCCCGAAGCAAGGGGACTCCAAATCGTCAGACCCAATTTCATTTTTTTATAAAGTTCGGCAAATTCATTTTCAACTTTATAGCGATGAAGCAGATTATATTGTGGCTGTTCCACAATCGGTCGGTGCAAACTGTTTTCAACAGCGAATTTAAAAGCCAGCTCAATCGCAGTGGCCGGCCATTCGCTGGTTCCCCAATAAAGTGCCTTTCCGTCGCGAATAATCTGATCCATTGCCATACAAATTTCGTGAATTGGCGTTTCAGGATCGTAACGATGACAATAGATCACATCTACGAAGTCTGTTTGGAGTCGTCTGAGCGATCCATCCATAGCCTGCATTAAATATTTTCGATTCAAGGTATTCTGAAAGTTAATTCGTTTTTCCAGTCCCCAGAAAAATTTCGTCGTTAAAACGTATTCATTTCGATTCAGTCCGATATCCCTAAAAACCTCGCCCATAAATTCTTCCGATGTTCCGCCTGCATAAACCTCGGCATTATCAAAAAAATTAACTCCCTGTGCAAACGCATATTTAATACAGTCTTTGGCTGAATTTCGGTCGAGCTGTTTGCCGAATGTAATCCACGAGCCAAACGAAAATAAACTTACAGAAAGACCAGAATCACCCAATTTACGAAACTGCATTGCCATAGAAAACCTCTATTAGAATTCGCGCTGCGCGGATTGATCATTAGACTTTTAATTATTCAGTTGATTTTTTGTTTTTGCAATAATTTATGGAATGCACTTTCCAGGACGGAGTGCAGTAGTCCTTCCAATCCCCGCTGTCGTAAAGGGAATAGGCATAGAACCATATAATTTTTTTTACGTTCGCCGTTAACATAACCTGATCCGGCATTTCTGCAGGCTCATCGTCATCGACGTGAACGCACCAGCCATAAGCGCGCATTTGCGTAGAGTTAAGAATCTCTATCGCATCTTTGCCTATCGGCGAATCTTCAATTTGTGCAATGCCCTGCGCATTACCTTTAAACGGTATGCGATTTTCATTTAGCACTTTTACTGTCAGGTCACCCAAGGTGACTTCTTCATTTTCAGCAAGAGTTACAATTGTACTCAGCTGCGGCTTTTGATCACACGGACCAATGACCTCCACGCTTACTGCATGGGCGAAATTTACCCAACACAATAGTACCGCACTCAATATACCACTAACTATTCTATTATTAGCCACGAATCCTCATTTCCGTTTTACGGAAACTTAAACTCGCAAATTTGTACTAAAAACTCAAACTAATTCACACTAATTATGTCTGTAATAACTTTAATGCTAACTGTT
>JAYVIY010000285.1:0-3435 GCA_043769795.1 Pseudobdellovibrio sp.
GGAACTGATCCCCTAAACTTCACCTAGAACCTCCGAACTCCGCCAAGCCAACGGCGGATTTCGGGCGAATCTTAAGTAAGCTCAGATTATCTAAAACAAAAAGATCAAGATGTAACTGCAAATTATCTACGCGTTTAGTCGTGCACCAACTTCTCCGGCAAAGTCTTTTTATTCGGTCTCTGATTTTAGCTGCACCATGATTTACAGCAAAAATTGGATCATGAATCCTTTTCCGAAGATTTTCATGAAGCCTCTCCTGATACTTTTTCTTCTTTTCTTTCGCCAGATATTGCTTGTGAATTATCCCAGGAAACGAAGCCTGCACCAAGCGTGGATAGCTCGGGTGCAGATCAGATTTAATAACGACCGGAAACGAGCACAGATTATCTTTTACCTCGTTAAAGGCCTCCAAAATCTTTTGCTCCCGTTCATTCGGCCTCCATCCGTATTTTTTGCGCGAGATTGCGGCTAGTTTTCCCTTGGCTGGCATCACCGCCACTTTCATTGAGAGAATTTGATATTTTTCATTACCCACTATTGCAATGTTAAGAGGTTTGCATTTGGTATGCTCAATCGTTTCAGATTCATCGAAGAACAGCTCCGTCGCATTCAAAGAGATTCTTTTTTTATGTTCTGCAACGACCCTGCGCATCCAGAGAAATTTGTTATAAGTGTTTTTGTAGGTGAGCCCTTCGATACGGCTGATCCCGCGTAATGAGTTACCTTCAACCAGCAGCAGAGCAATTTTTTTATTGAGGTCTGAGCGTTTATGCCGGTAGTCGAGGCGGAAGGTTCGGGAAGTAAAGTACCGCTTGCAGGCCTTGCACTGAAATATGCGGAACTTCCGGTTAAGATGGCGAACGAAATGAAATCCTTTTTTGATGAAGAGAGCTTTGTTTTTACAGTTTTGATTAGGGCAATGAGTGGGTGTGAAATGCATGAAGCTTCAACCAGCAAAAGATGTGACGGCGCAGGATTATGGTTTAATTGAATTTGCGGAATGCTTTAGCCGAAATCCGCCGTTGGCTTGGCGGAGTTCGGAGACTCTAGGTGGAGTTTAGGGGATCAGTTCCAATCTTTTTCATAAATCTAAAACAGGCACTTCTTTTGCTAACTCTTTTACGTACCAAGGAGGATACATGGAAGATCGAGATATGAGTTCAGAATCAGTCAGTCAGCAGGGTAGAAGAATGTCGGGTCAATATCGAACGGAAAAAGCTAACGAAGCCATTGAAGAGCAAACAAAAAAAATACCTAATTTAGTTTTTTTGGGTTTAGCGCTTTCAGCCATGGCTGCGTCTGCCGTTTTATCGGCAAGAAATAAAAAAGTTTCAGCTAATTTTGTGGGGCTTTGGGTTCCGACAATTTTAACTTTTGGAATTTATAATAAATTAGTTAAAATGGAAGACGAACTTCTAAGAAACAAAATGCATTAAATCGATTACAAATTCAATGAGCGTATTTTTTCTCGTAAACTCTGAAAAAATACGCTCGGTTTTTTCTCGATGGATCGAAAGCCACTAAAAAATTAGTCTTCCGCCCAAGCCCAAGTGGATTGAGAACTCAGAATCCGGAGCCATATCCATAACAGGTACAAGTTCTCCGAAAAATTCA
Organism: Pseudobdellovibrio sp.; assembly: GCA_043769795.1. GTDB lineage: Bacteria > Bdellovibrionota > Bdellovibrionia > Bdellovibrionales > Bdellovibrionaceae > Pseudobdellovibrio. The sequence goes on from JAYVIY010000285.1 coordinate 1,615, forward strand.
AGTTTAGGTTCTGGTAGTCTATAATAGACCCCCACCGGTACGCGCAAGCCCACGCGGGTTGAGCCACTGTTACTGCCTCTTCGGATATCAAGTACGCGCGCACCGAGTCCATAGTACAACATGAGTGGTTTCCATTCACCTAAAGCAAACTCACGGGCTTTGTTTAATAGGTAATCAATATGCAGACTCAATCCATATTTGTCGTCTATAGAATAAGAAAGGCCCGCATCAACAGCGCGATCTGCTCCGAGATCGTATTTTGCTGAAAGCCCTGAAGTCGATCCCAGAATTATTCCGACTTGTGATTCATTGGCGAAGGCCTCAGTGAAAAGTAAAAAAACTAATGACAGCAAAAATAATTTCAAAAGAAATTTCATAGACACCTTCATTTAGTTAAAGCATTTATACGGGCTTTAAATGCAAACAGAAGGCCAGTCATTTAGCTTCGGGGCAATTTCGGAGTTGAATTTTGTAGCGAGCAGGGGTTTTATTCCACAAACAGCGTTTTGAGTCGTGCTACTTTGTTTAAACTCAATTGCGCGGGGTAAAAACGGACTTCACCTCTGTTTGCCTAACGGAATTAACACAAACGAAGTGCAAAAAAAAACAAGAAAGTCTGCATTTTCGCTGGTAATAACGGCATTTTGTTTGGTACAGAATTTGTATTAGGCTCCTCTGTGACAAAATACAAATCGGGGGGCATTCATGAAAAATTTATTTTTTGCAGGCATTTTTTTTCTTAGTATATATTCTTTTGGAGACAATCAAAAATCCAGTCAGGGCATTGTTGAATACAAGGTAACTCAGGCTACCTACTCATCGGTGCATGTGCAAAATGCAACTAGGGCCCAACTTATTTTGAATTTTGATAAATCAGAGGTTGAGCTGAACATCCAAGTTGCCTTTCGCTGTCCGGAAGGAAGAATCTGTGCGCAGGTCATGCCGGTTCCGGTAAGTGTTGAACTGCCGATCGTGAGCGTAAAGACCGACAGCTGCGGAGTGCGTGTCGTTGAAGCGCAGCTCGATAATCGCAGTGCCGACGGCGAACTTCAAAATATCGAAATCGTTGATCCAAGCCATATTACTTGTGAAACCCTGGGATTGATTAGTCCGAAGGCCACGTACACTACAAGTTACACCGATCACCGTAACGGTCAAACTGTCGTTAACCAATCGAAAATGCTTTTGTCGCTGGAATTTGTGCGCGGCAGTCAGAAGACCAAGCTTGAAGAAAACGAGTCCGCTCTGTCTTCTGCAGTGCTGGTTAAGTATGTTATAGGGTCGGGTTTTTCGCCGAACCCTCGCGAGCAGACGCTCTCAGTAGACAAATCGGGCCGGGTGATCAACACCATAAAAAATCTCCGTAATGCACAGGTCACGACAACTCAATTGGCCCAGTTCAGCCTCGAAGGCTTAAAGAATCTCAATGATAAAATAGCGGCGGTTCCGCTCGACTTAAAATTAGTCGATGAAAATGAAGGTGAACCGAAATGTCTCGATGCGCCCTCTTCAAGTATCATTGTCAGTACTGAAAATCGAGAAGTTGTTATTGCGCAGAGAGCGTCTTGCCACAATTTTGTGGCGCAGATCAGTTCGACCTATGATTTGCGAGATTTGATGCTGGGTTTAGTTTCACTAACGTACTAATTTGAGTAATTAAATTAAAATAAGGGGAGTTTATGAAATCAAGAAAGAACAGAAAAGTTACAAAACCTGAAACTGACATTATAGAACTTATATTGCACGATCATCTTCCGCTGAAAAAGCTGGTCAAAGTTCTACATGATCTCAGTATTAAAAATTCTGAGAAAAAGGCAAGTT
>JAYVIY010000286.1:0-3414 GCA_043769795.1 Pseudobdellovibrio sp.
TTGGATATTTTTAGAAACTTGTTTTGAAGCCAGCCATTTGTCTTGATTGTCTTTTGTAAAATATTTGATTAGTAAAGGTGCTGGAAGTCCACGCTGAATTTCCAGCTGCGAGTACTCAAAACTTTTGGCTCTTTTAAGAACCCGGTCACTGATATCGGTTGCCGTGATCTCAAAATTAAAATCAACCTGGTTTTTAGTTTTCCATTCGGTCAGCAATATTGAAATTGTTAAAGCTTCTTGGCCCGTCGAACTTGCCGCCGACCATATTCGAAGCGGTTCTTTACTGCCACGCTGACTCAGTATTTCCTTTAACGAAAGCTCTAGCGACTTAAACACTTTCGGGTCACGAAAAAAAGAGGTTTCATTGTTAGTAGCCAAATCAAAAAGCAGTTGTTTTGCAGCACCTGACAGACCCTTAAGTGCTTCGGCGTGCAATTGCACGATACCAGAGTAGCCGCTCAATTTAGAAATTTCTTCTAATCGATTTTCCAATTGAAAATAGTTCACTTCGCTGTAAACGATTCCTAACTCATCCTCGATGAGTCTGGCAAAATAAGAGAGAATTTCCTCAAGCTGCATTTGTGAAGGACTTTCCGGTTACTGATTCAATTTTTGCAAAGAGAATATCAATGGTAAAAGGTTTCATCAGGTATTCGGCTACTCCCATTTCGAGCATTTTCTGAATATCTTCCGGATTATTTTTGGTCGTCATCATCATTGTTGGAATCTTTATACCGGCCTCAACAAAAGCCTGAAAAGTCGATGGGCCATTAAGTACCGGCATCTCCCAATCTAATAAAATAAGATCGTAATTTTTTTCACTCTTCAGATGCTCAAGAGCCTGCTTGCCGTCAAAAACACCGAATGTGTGTATATCGGGAGATTTTGACAAAATGCTCTTCATAAATGCGTGCACTGATTTCGTATCATCAATAATAAGAATATTGAACATTACTCGCCTCCTGTAGCCTTTAGATTATTTTCTGAAAATACAGCCTTGGCTCTCAAGGTCTGAAGTATCTGTGTCGGCGTCTGAATTTTATCATAGGCACCTGAATCCATGACGGCCTTCGGCATTCCGAATACCACGCAAGATTCTTTTTCCTGAATTATCACAGCGCCACCGAGTTGTTTGATCGCCTCGGCTCCGGCTCTTCCGTCTGCGCCCATACCGGTTAAGACGATACCTAGACAATCATTACCAAACATTTCAGCTGCAGTTTCAAATAGCGGATCAACTGCAGGCCTTACATGATTTCGCTGTTCGCCTTGATTTAAAGCTATTTTCGGATTATTTCGAGTACCGGCTACGCACATATGAAAATCACCGGGTGCAAGATAAACTGAATTGGCTTCGATCGGAATCCCGTCAATGGCTTCGATACAGCGTATTCCGCAGAGTTTTTGCAGTCGTTGTGCCAAGGCCTCCGTAAACAGCGGAGGCATATGCTGAGTTATTAGAATCGGACAGGTTAAGGGGCCACGAAGCTGCGAAAATAACGATTCAAGTACACCGGGGCCACCGGTTGAAGACCCGATCACCACAATTTTTGGATAGAATAATTCCCAATTAACTTCAGGATACTTCGAGTTCTTAACTTCAAGATTGGGCATTTTCTGAAATACAGGAAACAATGCATGCAACTTCGGCTCAAGAATTTCCCGAATTTTTTCACTTGGCGACGAATCTGCTGAGGGTCCTGGCTTAGTCATAAAATCTGTTGCTCCCATTCGTAAAGCTTCTAAAGTTATGTCGGCGCCGCGCTTTGAAACGGAAGCAAACATCAACACTTTGCATTCAAGCCCTTGTCGGGCCATTTCGTAAAGTGTTTCTAGGCCATCCATTTCCGGCATTTCTAAATCTAAGATCAAAAGATCAACTTGCGACTGTTGCAATTTTTCGATTGCCAGACGGCCATTTGAAGACGCCCCGACCACTTCAACTCCGGGCATTTTTCCCAGAGCCTCTTTGATTTGCGAGCGATACACCAATGAATCATCTGCCACGAGCACTCTGATCTTTTTCACGTAATACCTTTATTTAATTACTTCGTCTTACCAATGCAGTTAGTTTCTCAGCAAAAACTGAAAGCTCTTTAGAAGCACTCAAAGTCTGAGTTGAAGCCGCTGAACTTTCATTGGCAGATAGAGAAACTGAGGCAATTGTTGTAGCAATAGACTCCACACCTTTTTTTGATTGAACGACGACTCTCGAAATTTCATTGGTCGTCGCCGTTTGTTCTTCGACAGCTACGGCAATTACTCCCGCAATTCCGTTTAATTTTTCTACGGCTGCTGAAATTCCACTGATGGCTTCAACTGCGCTTTGCGCGTCGGTTTGGATTGCCCCGATTTTGTTTGTGATGTCACTCGTGGCTTTTGCAGTTTGCTTTGCCAGTTCTTTGACTTCATTTGCAACTACCGCAAAACCTTTACCGGCTTCGCCGGCGCGCGCCGCTTCAATAGTGGCGTTTAAAGCTAACAAATTCGTCTGTTGAGCAATTGAACTGATCACTTTTATAACATCACCGATTTCCTGACTGCTTACGCCAAGTTTAACGATTGTTGCATTCGATTCCTGAGCTTTTGCTAGAGTGGTTTTTGCCATGTGCGAAGATTCGCTGGTCGAGCGCGCGATTTCTTTTATCGAAGCCACCATTTCTTCAATGTTGGTAGCCACAGTCTGAACGCCAGTCGCTACTTCTTGAGCTGTTGTCGCTGCGGTTACAGACTCTGCGCTAGTCTTCACTGAAGTGGCAGACATTTGCGTTGCCGTTGCAGTTAACTCACTTGATGCCGCAGATAATGCCGACGCCGTTTCTTCAATTGAATGAATCATATTTTTAACATGCGTAATATCAGTGGCAAATTTAACAACTTTATAAACCTTGCCGTTGGCATCAAAGATCGGGTTATAAGACGCATTAATCCATACTGTTTTATTTCCTTTACCTACCCGCTTATATTCACCGCTATCCAGATCTCCACGGTTGAGTTTTTCCCAGAAGAATCTGTAATCCTGCGAATTAGTATAAGCGGTGTCGCAGAACATGCGATGATGCTTACCTTGAATTTCTGACATTTCATAACCAAGTGTTTTTAAGAAATTTTCATTTGCGACAATAATTGTTCCATCCAGATTGAACTCGATAACTGCTTGTGCCTTATTAATTGCAGTAATCTTTGCGGCCGTTTCTAAAGCCAGCATTTTTGATTGCGTAATGTCAGTAGCAAACTTTACAACCTTGACAGCTTTTCCATTAACATCAAAAATCGGATTGTACGAGGCGCTAATCCAGATTTCTTTGCCGCCCTTACCGATGCGTTTGTATTCCGCCTGTTCAAATTCACCTCGGTTCAGCTTTTCCCAGAAATACTTATATTCAGCAGAAGCCGTATAACCAGGTTCACAGA
>JAYVIY010000287.1:0-3409 GCA_043769795.1 Pseudobdellovibrio sp.
CTGAAGGCCTACTATGCCGCCCGTAACGGCATGCAAATGGCGTTACTCAGAATAAAGGTCTATCAACAGGCCGTTCGAAGTTCAATACCCGACAGTTATATGGAAATCATTGACCGTATCGGTTGGAAAGATCCATTTTTCTGGCCACTACCCATTCCTAAAGATTTGAATTTAGTTGATACCGATTCATATAAAGAAGCCAACTCGGCTTCACTCATGGACTCAACCTATGCCCATACCATCGAAGATGAAGGTTCAAAAATCGACATCAATGACCTCGCATCAAAATCAAAAGTTCTCCGTGAACTCACCAAAAAACAATTGTTAACTGTGTTCGAACAAAAAATAGCAAATGACGAAGCCTTCAGAACTGAATATCAAAACACCCGTTTCGACGAATTAGTTAATAGAATTTACGATTGGATGAGCGACTCAAATTCGGGTGCCGACGGAAGCGGCGACAAACGTTCTGCCTTTTCCCAGCTGGGCGCGGGCTACCCTCCGAATCGCGGATTCCGAACCATTGAAGAAGTAAGACTTGTTCCCGGAATGACCGATACTTTTTTTGATTTGCTGGCCCCTCGAATTACGATTTATGGCATGAAGGCCATCAACCCGAATACCGCCAGCAAAGAAGTATTACTTTCACTCGACAGTGGAATAACTGAAGCAGCGATTGACGGAGCTATCGAGAAACGCAGTGATCCCGATAAAGGTGGCCCGTTCAAAGGCGCCGGTGATGAGTGTCTGAAAAATTTCAAAGAATTTATTGATAACCGCGATGGCACACGTCTTTCTAAAGAATTTGACCAGATTCCGATGGTTTGCAGCAAAGTATTCAACTTCAGAATTAAGGCCAACGGCATGTACGGCAGCGGAAAATATGCTTTACAGAAAAGTATTACTGCCGTCGTTCTTGATATCGGAAAATCAGCTTCGCAAATTAAAACATTTGTTGATAAAGAAAAACAAGCCGAGGCACCTCAAAATCCGCCTGCAACACCCACACCTCCAGTGCCTGGACCAACATCAGGGGCTGTGGCACAAGATCCTCTTCCCAAAGGTCCTCCTCGTGTCGTATACTGGACAGAGAACTAGATTGATTTACAACACGCAAGGAGCAGCATGAGATCGATAGGTCTTGATATCGGCGAATACTCAGTCAAATTAGTTGAGCTCTTTCAAAATAAAAAATTAATTTCAATTCATCAGATTCAAGAAAAGCAACTCAGTCAAAATGTGAGTGTAGAAGATAAAGAACTCGAGGTAATCGAGTTTGTACGTGGCCTGCTTGCCACTGGCGATTACTCGCAAACCCGATGGGTGTTGTCTGTCAGGCAGGATCAAGTCACTACCCGGATTAAAACATTTCCCTTTTCAGATCGATTAAAAATTCAGAAAAGTCTGAATTTTGAAATGGAAGAAGACATTCCGTTCGATACCGATTCATGCGTGTTCGATGCAAAAGTGATCAGAACCCAAGGTTTAAGTTCTGATGTTTTAGCAACTGCTGCACCGAAGTCGCAGGTTGAAAAAATTGTTTCGCTGGCTGCTAATTTCAATGTAGACGTTTATGCAATTACGGTTGAAGGATTAGCTTTCGCGAACTTAGTCGAAGACTGGGAGTCCCCTCCTCCGGCCATAGTTGAAGCTTTGAATCTGAATGAAAGCGATAAACCTAAAAAATATATGCAGGTTATTCTGAATATCGGACACAAAAAAACTTTATTCACCGCCTATGAAGACAATCGGCTGATATTTACCAGAAGTTTGTTCTGGGGTGCCAGCCAGTTGATTCAGGAGATAATTGTACGTCAGGAAATTTCTTACATTGAAGCGGTTAAGGTCTTGCAGACCAAGGCTTCTCTTCTTTTGAATAAGGAAGGCGTCAGTTTCGAACAGGCCCAGTTTTCTTCGTTACTTGCTAAGGGCCTGAAAGATCTTGTGCGCGATATTCAAATGACAATGATTGAACTCGAAAGTGAATTTAACGCAGAAATAACGGCACTGCATTTTACGGGCGGCATGAGTCTGCTACCGAATTTGGGCGGCTATCTCACTCAGCATCTTGAAGTCGTCTCTAACCCCGTCAATCTATTGCAAAATTATGCAGGCTCAATGGCGCAAGCTTCGGCATCGCTCCGTCCTTACGAGATTGAATCTAGATTTACGACGGCCGTTGCCATTGCTTTAGAGGCCTTTAAAAAACCTCGCAATCCAGCAACGAATTTAATGAAGGGCGACTTCGCAAAACAAAATAATCGCTTCAAAGTTTTCTGGCAACACTGGGGACAGGTCACTCAGGTAGGCATGGCTGCGCTGGTAATTCTCTTTATCTGGACAACCATCCGGGGAAATTTTTCAGCGACACTCAATGAAAAAGGCGAAGAGGCTATGATTACGCAGGCCAAAAACGTTGCCAAACTTCCGAAAAAACAAACCAATGAAGTTGGCGTTAAAAAATACATTAAAGAAAATAAAAAGAAATTTAGTGAACTCAAGTTGGTTTCTCAGGTTGCGCAAATGAATTCAGCTCTTGATCTTCTGAAGAAAGTCAGCGAGGCCGCCCCGCAAAAAGAACAAGTCAAAGTAGACATCATGACTTTTCAGGTGAAAGACGATGTTGTACAGATTCTTGGTTACGCAGGTTCAGCAGTCGAAGTTTCGCGTTTATCAAATAATCTCAAAGGTGTATCGGCAGACGGAATTGTGAACTCTCAACCGGCCAATTTGAGTTTACTGCCGAATCGAGTTTCATTTAACCTTTCATTTAAAGCTGATAGAGGTTTGATCAAATGAGTCTAATTGAAAGCATGACCGGACAGCTTAAATCTCTCGGGCAACGCGTAGCTCAGCAAATTCAAGAATCACCGACTTATCAATCGGCTCAAGATCGCTATCAAAATATGTCGCCGGGCATGCAAAAAATGACCATGGCACTGAGTTCGGTACTCGTGGTTGCCGTGGTTTTATTTTATCCTTTAAGCAAGCTCTCCGATTCTCGAACTTCTCTCAGTCTTTTTGAAGAGAAACGCAATCTGATTCGTGATCTTTTCAGAACCTATCGGGAATCTTCGTCGGCACCCAATATTGCAATGCCACCTAATTTCGAAGGATTACGCAGTGCTATTGAATCAATCCTAGCTCGCGCAGATCTTTTGCCTGAACAAAATATCGGAATCGCTCAGGGCGGAATTGAAGGCCGTTTGATTCCGCAGACTCTTGTATCCTATGTTTTACAGCTAAAACTGGCAAAATTAAATTTAAGACAGATCGTTGACATTGGTTCATCAATTGCCGGAATATCCGATAGTGTAAAAATGAAAGATCTATTGATCAGCACCAACCGACAGGACGCGCGCTATTACGATGTCACCTATGCTCTCTACTCACTTAAAGTTCCGGAACC
>JAYVIY010000288.1:0-3389 GCA_043769795.1 Pseudobdellovibrio sp.
ATTATAGGCATTCTTCAGAGTGACCAAATTTTCAATATTCACGAGCTGAACATCTTTGATATTCTGAGTCTGACTTCCCTTATTTGAACTTAACAGAACTCCACTTAGACCCACGCCCCAAGTTTCATCAAAGTTATATATGGCGCCAAGACTTAAGCCTATGTTCGTATAGAAAACATCGTTGGTTACTGTTGAAATTCCGGTTTTTACCTGGAGTCGTGCCGACTTCGGCATATAGTTTTTCTGAACTATACTGTAGTCGTCGTAACCGGTATCTGAAATTATTTTTGAGTAATCCGATACGTTCAATTTTTTAATTTCTTTTGTGGTCATCGGTCGATTCAGAACTTCTTTCGAAGTATCAACTTCATCGTTTGTATTCTGCTTCAGAAGTTGATCGATCTCGTTGATTGTTTGTTTATCGATGTTGGATGGCGACTCTTTTGCAGTCTGACCGTATGAGTTAATTTGAAATGAAAAAATGCATAGTAGTATTATTGTGGTTTTATTTATTTTCACATCCCTAGACTAAATGAAATCAAGTGATGAATCTACGATAATCGTAAACACAGCTAGCCTTATATCTAAAAGTTTTCACTCATAATGGCTAGACCCGCAACAAGATTTTTTTTATGGCAAGAAAGTTGCTCGTTAGTAAGTGAGTAATTAGTAACCCACTTACGGGTAAAAAAAGGATGGTAGCTATGAATAATCACGTAATAAATAAAACCGAATACAAAGACTATTTCGACAGCATTTCGCGACTGATCAAAGGGCAACAAGTAGAACTCGAAGTGACCGGACTGGATATCGGCGACCAGATCGAAACCGATTGGGTCACGCTCGAAGGTTTTTCATACGATCCTAAATCTGAAATCCTTGTGGTTCATACCCCGACCTTAGACCATAGCGTGCATCACCCGGTGCAAATCATTGCCGCCGAAGAAGGCCAAGAGCTCAGTTCATTATTTATTAAAGACACAGACGAACACACTCACATTGTACAGTTTAGAAGGCCGCTTCAATTAGTGGAGCCAAAGCATTAAAAACCGAATGCCAATTTAACAGCCGTGCGCGAGGCTCCAAAACTTTGTGTGAACTCTGCACCGATTTTCATTATCAGTAAATTCACATCGGCACCTGCAATAATTTGTGTTGCCGAAACCGTTTTAGTTTCAGATTGCGAAGTTGAATAGGCCGGGTCAAAAATCGGGTTACTACCGGTAACGCTCAATTCGTTAGTACCAGAGAGAAGTCCGATTCCGACGTAGGGTTCAAAAACTGGAAGCATCGGCGATAACAGCAACTGAATTCCGGTTACTTTTGTTTTGTTTGACACGCTTACATTGACTGACGATACAGTCTGAGCAAAATCAAAACTCGCATTCGAGTAAAAAGCCCGAAGCGCAAGATTAATCGGCAGAACCGGAATCACATCGTTAATATTCATTTTTACTGCAAATGAATTTGAACTGACACTGGCTCCTGAAGTGGTCAACTTGGGAATGAGCACCGCTTCAAAGGCAATTCCCATAGGAATTCCGATAGCGGCCAGAACACCGGCATTATATAGAAATGGTAAGCCCGAACCACCACTTCTTTTTACAATGGCATCGGTGTTAGGAGTTCCGGTTTGGGCGCCAATAAGTCCGACTTGAAAACCCAGAATGCTTCCCATTTTTGACGCGCCCAATATTGGACTATGCGCAAAATTTGCCGACACTTCTTTCGTAATGCTTTCAAAATCAGAGGCCGTCAGATTCGAAAAACTCGGGTCAGCGTTTACGTTTAAACCGACAAATAATAAAAGCGCAGAAAAATAAAATTTCATAAAAACTCCTGTGGGAACGATTTCATATTAAAAAAAGAATTTAGTCACGTGTTTTAGGATGCTCGCGTCGCCACTGTTAATAATGGCGCTGAAATTGCTCTGACTTGAATAGAAAAGGAGGCCTCCTATGAACCCGGAAAAAGTGATCGTAGTCTATTTCTCAAGAACCGGAAAGACCAAAGCCATCGCGCGAGAAATCTCGAACAAGTTGGGCTGCGCCATCGAAGAAATCAAAACACCGGTTTCCTATTCTGGCTTTCTCGGATATCAAATGGCCGCCATTCAAGCCACTTTTGGAATGACTCCTGAAATAAAATCCTTACAGAGTAACCTCAACGACTTTGATCTGGTTATTCTGGGCGGGCCGGTTTGGGCCGGTGGAATTTGCGGACCTTTGCGATCTTTCATTCAAAATTACAAAAAAGATTTCAAAAATGTGGCATTTATCGCAACTCAACGAGGAAACTCGGGCCGCCTGCGCATCTTCGATAAACTTAAAGTCAGCACCGGTAGACCTCCTCTGGCCGCACTCAGCGTAACTGAACGCGATTTCAAAAGTGGACTTTACCGCAATAATATCTCGGCTTTTTTAAATAAACTCAGCTTGAGCAATCCAAAAATCGGGCGACGGCGAATCGCAGCTCGCGAGGAAGCTGAAACCAATTTCTAAACCCGCATAGAATAGCCATGTTTTTATGTGACAGTGCTGAAAGTTTTTTTTATGCTTAGAGCCGAGGGCTCTATGAATATTTCAAAACAGGTTTTTGAGGCGCATGGCGAAACGCATCGTTCACACCATATCGGGTGGCTTCGTGCTGCGGTACTGGGTGCCAACGATGGAGTTATTTCTACCTCAAGTTTAATTGTAGGAGTCTCGGCGGCCCACGCCACTCATGAAAGTATAATGATCAGTGCGGTTGCAGGCCTGGTTGCCGGCGCAATGTCAATGGCGGCCGGCGAGTATGTCTCGGTGAGCTCGCAATCAGATATTGAAAAAGCCGATCTCGAAACAGAAAGAAATGCCATTGAAAATAACCTTAGTTTTGAACGTGAAGAATTGGCGCATATTTATGTCGAGCGTGGACTTGACCCCCTTCTCGCCAAGCAGGTTGCTTTTCAACTCATGGAGCACGATGCGCTCGGTGCCCACGCTCGCGACGAACTTGGTATTTCTTTAACCGCCATAGCTAGGCCAGTGCAAGCGGCACTAACCTCTGCGGTAACATTTTCTGTGGGCGCCGCAGTTCCGCTGCTGATTGCGATCGTAACTCCAGAAGCTCATATCATTCCGATTGAAGTGGGAGCTTCGCTTTTGTTTTTAGCCGTGTTGGGGGCCAGCGCAGCAAAAATCGGCGGTGCGAGTATTTTCAGAGGTGCAACGCGGGTTTCGTTTTGGGGGGCTTTAGCGATGTTACTGACTATGGGCATCGGAGTTCTTTTCGGAACTATCGTCTAAACTTGACGTCTCAAATCGAGACGAATTCAATCAGTGTAAGTGACTAACATTTTTTGTAATCCTTGAGAAAAGTTCGACTAGAAAGCCTTTTAAATCTTTTCA
>JAYVIY010000289.1:0-3371 GCA_043769795.1 Pseudobdellovibrio sp.
GAACGTCATAGGAATTGGTGCCGAGGCACGATAAATTAAAGGGCTCAACTTTAATGAGCCCTTTTTCGATATGATTTAATATTTCTTTATCGGTAAGAATCATGGATAGAGATTATTTAGTTTCTCTATGAACAGTATGCTTCTTCAGATTAGGATTATATTTCTTTTTCTCTAATCGTCCCGGTGTCTTGGTTTTGTTCTTCGTCGTTGTATAACGAGAAACCGGTTTGCCGGCAGCTTTTGCTTCTGTGCATTCTAAAGTTACGATGATTCGACCTGATTTCTTTGCCATAATATACCTCTTAAATAAATTCCAAAGACCTTCTTTTATAAATATGTGACACGGCTTCGTCAATGGAATATAAGTCGTTCAGGCTGAATTTAGGAGATTTTATGATAAATAAGACGATTGTGCTGTTATTAATATCACTGTTTTATTCAAATCTGGCGTTTTCCCAGCTTTATGACGGTCGAAACCAAGACCAAACAAGTTTGAGCCAGCTCTTGTCGCAGGTGAAGCCGGGCACGATTCTGCTCTTGGGCGAAAATCACGGGATCGCCAGCCACCGCGATCAACATGTCGAAATACTTAGTGCACTAAGAGCTCAGGGCTTAAAAGTTTCAGTGGGTCTTGAATTTGTTAACTATACTAATCAAAATGAGCTCAACCTCTATAGAAAAGGGCAAATTGACGAAGCTGAATTTCTGACCTCTATTAAGTGGGGCGGGATCAGCTTTGATTATTACCGGTCCCAATTGAATTTTCCGGATCTCTCGCAGGGAGAGCAGTCGCTGGGTTTAAATTTACCCCGAGCAGTCTCCTCAAAAATTTCTAAATTAGGCCTCACAGGACTTTCAGAAGACGATTTAGCGTTGATGCCTCCGCAGTTTGCTCTTGGCCGAGACTCTTACAAGGCGCGCTTTATGGAAGCCGCCGGTGCCCAGGGCAAGGTGCCTGACAATTGCTTTGCAGCGCAATCCGCTTGGGACGACACCATGGCCTGGCAAGCGACTGAATTTATACGTCATAATCCTGATCAGGTGCTCGTCGTCGTGGTGGGTGAGTTTCATGTGCAATACGGGGGAGGCACTCCAAACCGTATTCGCAGCCGACTTCCCACAGCTCATATTGTGAGCCTTTCGCAGATTTGGGCAGAAGGTCTCAGTGAAGAGGAAATACGTCAGGAGCTTCAGGTTTCCGACACCGAGGGCCCGCGTGCCGACTTTATCTGGGTCAGCCAACCTTAATGCGACCCTTGGGCTTGATTGGAGCAATTTCGGTTTTGTTGACCTCGATCAGTTGCTTTTCTCTTTCAAAATACCGATCAGAAATTTTAAATATCACAGATCTAAAGCCTCAGCTTAACGGCGACTTTGAAGTTTATGAAGTCAAAGAGCCGGCTCTGCAGATCGCACTTGTTTACGAATTTAAAAAACTGTATCTGAAAATTTCGAACAACTCAGCGGCGGCGCTGACTTTTCTTCCGCTTGATCTGAACTTGGGCACCGAGCAAGGCCGTTGTTCGATCAAAGAAATTTACGAAGATTTCAATTTCAAATTTTCGCGTGGTAAGAAAGTCGATTTTGCAAAAAAGTATTCTATTGAGAAAAACACCACAAAGTCTTTTTTCTACCAATTTGCCTGTGAAAGAAGTCAGAGTTTTTTTCTGACCATTAACGGGCTTAAGCAATCTGATAATAAAATTTTACTGAATTTCAAATTTTCAAAAAACTAACTTTTGCACATCTGAATAATCTTTTTTTGCCAGAATGGCTTCGATAACCAGAGTCGCTTTTTTCATTTTTGCAATAAAGTCATTGTCGGCGGTGATTATAATTCGGCGAGGATGTCCTTCCCAGCCCTTCTTTATTTTTTCATTGAGCGAGAGCGCCTCATGAAAGTTTTCAGTTCTGACCTCGTTTGAATTATCGTAATCGGGCTCGGTGGCCGTATCGAGGTGAATCAACCAATCGTAGCGTTTATTTTCTAATTCACGGTTGGTTTGCATAACTTTAAAAAAGTTATCTTCGGTATCCGGCCAGTAGGCCAGTGCATCGAGTGAACCGCGATCACACACGATCAGGGCTTCCGGATGTGTTTTGCACCTCAGTTCTTCGACTTCGCGCTGAATATAATAAATTGCCTTTTGCGCATGAAAAAAACCATCATAACTTTTAACCCTCGGAAAACCACCACGGTAAATTATCGATGCAGCTTCAGGAACTATCTTTACTCGTGGTGCCAGCTCCTTTTTCAAGGCTTCGATTAAAGTTGTTTTTCCGCCTGAGGGGCCGCCGGTTACCGCTACTTTAACATTCATTCTACACCAAGCTCTTTACGATAGCGTCATGTCCTATCCAGGCTACCGGCGATTGAGGCGCTATGGCATCATGTAACATAATGTAGCCGCAGCCTTTAAAGACCAGTTCGCTTAAAGTTGCTGTCATCAGAGATTTCTCATCTTTGTGAAGGGCAATGATCTGGTCAGAGGTGTGAAGCGTAGATTCAAGCTGATCTTTTTGAGAGTGATGGGGCCACCCCTCAAAAATACTGGTTTTTTGAAATGTTTCACCGGTAAGAAATTGATCAACCAACTCAAAGACTTGAGCCATCGATGCGTCTTCCTTAAGTGCTTCATTGCACTCAACTTTAATTTTTTGTGTAATCGGATGCGCCGGAGCTTCTTTTTCAAACGACCTGATCAGATTATAAAGCGGAATTTCTAAACCCTGAAAGATCGAGCTTGAATTGGTCAAAATTTCTGGACAATTATAAACACAGGTTTTAACGCCTGCTAGCGCCCACTGGCGTGAGTAATTTTCCAGTTCAATTTTAGCCCAGCCCTGAATATACGGAGCGTAGGATTGCCATTGATACTGATCCTTGATGATGATTTCGGTTCCGTGGTAGCCGTAAGCCACATAACTGGCGGTGCCGCCCTGAGCGTAAATTTTATCTCTGAGAGGTGCCGATTCTTCAAGTAAGATGTTAAAGGTTTCAGCGGTCACTTCATGAAAATTCTGTTGAAGCAATTGCCCGATGCCACTGTTCCAGAAAAGTTCAGACGAAACATAGCGCTCGCCGGTGCCTTTAAAAACCCGGTTCATTAGCGGCATAACGATTTTAGTTCGCGGTACACCTCCGGCCATCAAATGTGCGAAGTGCACATGCTTTCCGGGCACCACAAACTGTTCAAGCTGCTTTAAAAATTCTCGCGTATTAGTGCGAAAACGAATTCGCCCTTTTTCTTTACTTTGAAGTAAAGAGTCAGCAGGAATGCCGGCATTTTGCCATTCACTCAGTTTTACGCCCGACAAATAGTCATTGGGAGTTTTTCCGGACTCATCTTTTTCCAGATCAAAACCGGCTT
>JAYVIY010000290.1:0-3362 GCA_043769795.1 Pseudobdellovibrio sp.
ATCGGTGTTACGATGAAGCAACCCTTCTTGGTATCGCCGGGTTCAACGCAGATTCAGAACACAATTACCCGCGATGGTCAGATGAAAACATTTGAGGCCGTCGGTGCGACGGTTCTTGCCAATGCCTGTGGACCTTGTATCGGACAGTGGAAGCGTGACGACATTAAACACGGAGAAAAAAATACTATAATCACTTCATTTAACAGGAACTTCAGAGGTCGTAATGACGCCAATCCAGAAACCTTGGCATTTATCGGTTCTCCGGAAATCGTTATGGCCTTGGGACTTGCGGGTCGGCTTGATTTTAATCCGATGACCGATGAACTAGTCGGGCCGAAAGGAAAAGTAAAATTGAAAGCTCCGGTTGCGCCTGAGTTGCCTGAAAAAGGTTTTGTACCTGACATTCAGGGTTACCAGAAACCTGAAGGAAGCATGGCAAAAGTTGCAGTGAGCCCAACTTCTGAGAGATTGCAGTTATTGACACCATTTACAAAATGGGACGGTCAGGATTTTACCGATCAGCTGGTATTAGCGAAAGCAAAGGGAAAATGCACAACGGACCATATCAGTCCGGGTGGCAAGTGGCTGAATTACCGAGGCCACCTCGACAATATTTCTAACAACATGCTGTTGGGTGCGGATAATGCATACTTAACCGGTGAAATCGGAAAAGGTATTAATCAGTTAACTGGCGAGAAAAAAGAATTTGCACAGATAGCTCGAGAATATCAAAAAGCCGGAAAACCTTGGATGATCGTCGGTGATGATAACTACGGTGAAGGCTCATCTCGTGAGCATGCAGCGATGTCACCGCGCTTTTTGGGTTGCACAACAGTCATTACAAAGTCGTTTGCGCGAATTCATGAAACCAATTTAAAAAAGCAAGGCGTATTGGCTCTGACTTTTCAAAACCCTAAGGATTATGAAAAAATTCAGGAAAAAGATCTGCTTTCTATCAGGGGACTCAAGGATATTGCTCCTGGGAAGAAGCTTGTATTAGAGCTCAAGCACAGTGACGGCAGCAAAGAAACTATTGATCTCAAGCATACCTATAACGCCGAGCAGATTAAGTGGTTTGTAGCGGGATCGGCACTTAATCTTATTCGCGGGGTGTAAGGCCAGAGATTTTTGATTGGACAACAAAAAACACCAGTGGCATATTTTTCGGGTAGTTAAAACAACCCAAACACAGGAGATAATATGCTACTGAGATCTTTAATCGTTATTGCAACTGCACTTTCTTTGAACACGGCTTTTGCTGCAGATGCGGCTGTTGGCTTTCAAGATGCACCAAAGTTTTACAATCAAACAAAAACAGTTGAGGGAACAATTGCAGCCACTATGTGTACTGACAAAATGTGCTTCCTGAATTTTGACAAAGACTATAAAAAATTTCTTTCAGCTGTAATTATGGCTCCGGATTTTGCAAAGTTTTCTAAATTAACCGGTAAAGAATTACAGGCTGAGATGGAAAAACTTTATGTCGGCAAAAAAGTTCAGATCACCGGCGCGATTACAGAATATAAAGGCAAAGAAGCCAGCCAACCGGGCCGTCCACAGATCGCTTTGACTAATTCAACAGATATCAAAGTTTTAGGTAAGTAGTGACATTTGTTACGTGGGTACTTTCTTCGGTCATTGCGGCGGCATCGCCGGTGACCGATGGAACCATAGCAATTAGCGGTAATGGTTGTTACGGAGACATGAAAATTGTCTCTGTAGCCGGCGAAAAGAACCGTTATGAGCTTCCGATAAAAATAATTCTCGATAAAAAATCAAAAACTCCTTTCGAACGTAAAACCTGTAATATGCGTTTGCCACTTTCTTTTAAGTCAAATCGCAAAATTCAGGTTTCGGATATTTCTCAAACTGTAAATATTGACGGAGCTGGGGTTAAGTCCACTTTAAATATTTCAGTGGTAGGAAAGAAGTCCAAAACTCTCTCGACATCGACTTCAAAAACTCTGGTATCTGAAGGGCTTGTGGTCGAATCAGAATGTGGAAAAGATCTTATACTGACCGGTGACCTCAATGTGGTGGCGGCGGGCTCAGAAATTGTAAGTGCGAAAACTGAACCTGTTCAAATCACTTTAAAAATTATTAATTGCAAATAAGAAGTTCAATCAATCCTGTAATGGCCAGATGTAGGTGGTTTGCATCGATTTACGGTCAAAAACTTCGTAAATTTCAATGACCGAAGATTTTCTGGCTAAGTGGTGTTCTGAAATATAGTCTTCAGCTTTTGGATAAACTTTTAATGGCCCTATTCCAGGAGCTCCCGTAAAAAGCGCAACCACAGATTTTGATTTTGGAATCTCCGCAGTTTTAAAATCGGGCGGTAGCTTTTCTTTGAGTTTTTCAAATTGGCTGACTTCGTCACTGATTAAAGGGTCGATTAAGCAACCGCCTCGAGAAGTCAATCGGCCCTCTTCAACCACGCGAGGATCATCAAAATACTCTCCGAAACTTAAACGACATTTTAAACCATTAGCCTTGGCCCAGGTTTCAACCTCTTCAATACTGCTTACTATTTTATGATAAGGACCTAGATGATTCTTAAAGACGATCAGATAGGGGCCTCGCTCATCCAAATCGACTGATACTGATTTAAAAGCGCCGGTGTATTGAAAAAGATAAAGAAAAAATAGAATAAATCCAAGACTGAAAGCATAGAGTGTATGTTTAATCATTTTTGATCCATTTAATAGAACATCCCATCGACGGAATTGGATTCGATGAAATTTCTTTTTCCATTAGTAAATCTAATGCAGCAGAAAACAGTTCGCGTTGTGTAACCTGACCCGGGTCTTTCCAGGAGTCATCTAATCGGCCCCGATAGGCAAGCTTTGCGCGGCTGTCATAAAGAAAAAAATCGGGGGTGCAGACGGCACCAAAAAGTTTGGCTGCTTGCTGTGTGGGATCGTGTAAATAAACAAATGGGTAATTTTTTTCTTCAGCGCGTTTTTTTAGATTTTCAAAACTGTCGTCCGGATAGTTGATCTCATCATTTGAACAAATGCCAACTGCATTAATTCCGTGTTTATTGAGATCTTCTCCGAGTTTAATCAGACGGTCTTCGATGGCTTTTACGTAGGGGCAGTGATTGCAGATAAACATGACGAGTAAGGGTTTGTTATTGAGAAAATCTTTTTTATTGTATTCTTTTCCGTCTGTGGCCTTCAATTTAAAATCTGGAATATCTGAGCCAATTGCAATTTTTTCGGGGGTGTATACGAGTGCCATTGAGAATTACAGTTCTGTCCAGGAAATTTTACGTTTAGCCGTTTCCAGATTTCCGGATTCATCAAGGGAGATGTATTTTTCTTTCAACAAGGGATGTTTATTAAGAGCAACCAGTAATG
>JAYVIY010000291.1:0-20682 GCA_043769795.1 Pseudobdellovibrio sp.
AAAGGCACTACTGATGGGATTAATCTGGTTGCGAGTAGCTACGGTACATTTCTGAATGAGGGTGACGAAATTGTAATTACGGAACTCGAGCACCATTCAAATATTGTCGCCTGGCAAGTGCTGGCGGCAAAGCAAAAGTGTAAGTTAAAATTGATCGCAGTTTTGCCGAATGGAGAAATAGATTTAGAATCGATTGAAACTCAGATTACTACCAATACAAAAATTGTGGCTTTTTCTGCTTGTTCTAATATTTTAGGCACTTTTACTCCAATTGAAAAAATTGTTGCCAAAGCAAAATCGGTTGGGGCTGTAACTTTTCTTGATTCTGCTCAATATGTTTCTCAGAAAAAGGTCGATGTCCAAAAACTCGGAATTGATTTCCTTGCTTTTTCAGCACATAAATTATTCGGGCCATTTGGTTTCGGAGTTTTATACGGGCGCAAAGAACTTTTAAACAAGATGCCAGTTTATCAGGTCGGCGGCAGTATGATCTCAGTGGTTGAGTATCAGCAGAGCAGTTACAATCATTTACCGTTTAAATTTGAGGCCGGTACTCCGCACATCGAAGGAGCCATTGGCACCAGTGCCGCCATTGATTTTCTGAGTAAGTATAAAATGGAAGAGTTGTTTCAACACGAACAGGCGTTAATGAGGCTCGCAGTTTCGGAACTCAAAGATATAGAGAATCTTAGAATTGTCGGAACCGCAGAGGAAAAAGCTGCAATTATTAGTTTTACGATCGAGGGTGCGCACCACTCCGATATAGGTCAGATCTTAGATCAACAAGGTATTGCACTTCGCGTGGGTCATCACTGTACACAGCCCTTGCTTAAAAAAATGGGCTTGACCGGAACTGTACGAGCTTCGATCTCGATTTATAATAATGAAAATGATATCGCACGTTTAGTCGACGGCGTAAAAAAGGCCAAAAGGATGCTTTTATGACAGGAAATGAAGTTTTAATCAGGGTACAGGCAACTCCGAACCCAAGCGCATGGAAGTTTGTTTTAGATCGGCCAGTTTTAACTGACGGTAAAGCTACCTATTCAAATATTCAGGAAGCGGCTCCGAATCTTTTGGCAAATTCGTTATTTCAGGTCGATGGAGTTCGGCAGGTTCACTTTTTTCAGAATGTAATTACGGTAACGCATCAGTTTGATTACGATCAGGAAAAGATTCAGGAACAGATTTGCGCGGTCATTCAAACCCGCATGGTTGTGCATGATCCCAACCAAACGGTGTTAGACGAAAAGAAAATTGCAAGAAAGAATTTATCGCCCGAACTGCAACAGATCGAAGAAATTTTAGATCGAACAATTCGGCCTGGGCTGCAGGGCGATGGCGGCGATATTGACGTAATTAAATATGAAGAAAATAAAGTTTATGTTCTCTATCAAGGGGCCTGTGGAACCTGTCCGAGTTCAACAACCGGCACTCTGATGGCTATAGAAGGGATTTTGAGAGACGAATTTAATCCCGAAGTAGAGGTTGTGCCCCTATAGAAATCATCGGATGACGTGCTCTGGGCTGAATTTATTTTTTTGAATACCGAGCCCGGGTTTTTGCGGCTGATCTTTTCGTTTTTTTTCCTGTTGCTGAATTAAATATTCAAATGAGTCTTCCGGTCGCGACGAGATTAAAATTTCCCGATTGATTGAGCGCGACTCTAGTTGACCCTTAATTTCGAAACTGACAAATTTCTTTTGCTGCTTTGAAAAACCCCGAACGCTGATCATGAATTCTCTAGTCTGATTCGCACTAAAATCACCTAAGTCTTCAGTTAATTTACCTTCCACAAGTGTGATGTCGTTGGGTAAGTTCCAAGTGTAAACTAAGCCGGGCCCGAAATTTTTAAGTGCCTGAATATTAGCTTTTAAAATAGTAACTTCATCTTCTCGCGGCGCTAGGCCATCGGTGTTAATCTTTATGTCGAATAAGAATCGGGCATTCTGATCTTGTCCTAGTTTTGTAATAGGGTATGAAGCAATTGTTCTATTTTTTTGTATGGGTTCATTCATAAAAATTTTAGTGCTTCCATAACCGACAAGAGCACCAAAAGTAATGATCATTATAGATTTTAATACGTTGCTGACGGGCATAGGTACTCTCCGGCGTTATTAGTAGTCAGTGTATAAGTGTAACGTGAGCTGCTTGAAATAGTGGTACCGGTTGTGAAAGCCCGGACATTCAGTAAAAAAGGTGCAGTACTTAGAGAATCAAGAGTGTTGATTGTTTTTACCAGGCCACTAGTTCGGTCAAGGCGAACAAATTGGGTAGAACTGGTATTTTTAACTCCGGTGGTGTCGGTTACGAATTGATAACCTTCCTGATAAAGGATCAGGTCAATGTCTGCCTGAGTTGTGCCTCCCACATTTGTTGCGTTAAGTGTAATTGAAGTGACCGAGGTCGGATTCAAGGTTGTGGCCCGATCGATGGTGTAGAAATGACTTGAATAGCGTTGGTCTGAAAAGTTGTTTGTAACTGTGGTGTCTTCGTTTCTTGGACGGATTTCTAACGAACAGGGCACTAGGGTCGCCACTAGTTTAATGCCGTAGGCGGGCCATGTTAGGTTGCCACCGATTGTGTAACTTGAGTTTCCGCTTCTTTGTTGTGCCTCGTCCGAGTTTAAAGTTGCATCAATTGATGCCGGCATCGTGCCGAAGTTAGCTGCGAGTCTTTCATAAAAACGCGCCGAACTTCTGAACGTATAAGCTGGCTGCCCCATGCCGGTAATTTTATCCATGCTTTTCCAGACCTCGTCAAAATAATCCGAGTGATTTGTACAAAGAGATGCGCAGGTGTTTGTGGCCTTATAAAGGCCTCGCGCAACAGAGACCTCACGAAAATGGCCCTCACCGGGGTTGGCTACTGAATCGACTTTATCAAAATAATAACCACCGCCAATTGTTTCTGGATTGTTTCCAGCTTTTGTCAGATTAAGCCGTATGAGTTCACTTGCCGATGTATTTGAACCCTCTCGGTAGCCTGATGTGTCTAAATAATAAACCCAGCCCGCTGAACCCAAAGTTGTGGCCAGAGTCGGATCAGGATTGATAGTCGACAATTTATTTCTCGTTACATGGGCGCCCATATAGTTTCCCCACCCTTCCGACCATGCCAGTCTCGGGTCAATTCGAAAAAGTCCATTATGCGAACCTCCGGGTGAGTCCATTTTTCCGCAGACGTCTTCAATGTGGTGACTGATTTCATGGATGATCACTGCATCGTCAAAGTGATCGGTATCTTCAGAAGTGACATTTCCGAGTCGACCACCGTTGATGTAAAGCTCATTGTAGCCTCTAAGATAAAATGAAATATTCGGAACCGAAGCTGAATCTGAAAAATCTCCATCAGGGTAGATGTACTGGCCTGGGTTAAAGCCAGCCTGCCAGTAGATATGAAGTTTCGGATTTAAACAGGAAATATTAACGGTGCCGGTATTGGTCGCGAGGTACTCGTAGGTAGAAACTAAATTATTATAAATGTTAAATGCTCCACCTTGAATTTTGCTTGCGGATTCACTTTCGCGAGCATAGGCAATAAGCGTTGCGGCACCGGCTGTAGTTCCGTTCGACGTGATGCTTGTTGTAATGGAGTGAACTTCATTTGAACACGTATCTTTCTTTACTGAAGTATATAATTGAAAAGCCGTCTTTGTGGCCGTCGCAGTCACGTCTATTGCATGATTGCTTCGCGCAAGAACTTCGACTGAATATGTTCCGCTGGTGTTCGGAATTTGCAGGGCAGAAGTACCGTTGAAGGCTTTCAATGCCCCCGTGGAATCGGTAGTCCCACACTGCACAGTTGTGCCGGCAGAATTAAGAACCCTTACTTCGGCAAATTTTATCGGCAGAGGTGTACTGATAGGAGCTCCTAAAACAAGTTGAAGAGCATACTGAGT
The DNA here is from genome assembly GCA_043769795.1 of Pseudobdellovibrio sp. Taxonomy (GTDB): domain Bacteria; phylum Bdellovibrionota; class Bdellovibrionia; order Bdellovibrionales; family Bdellovibrionaceae; genus Pseudobdellovibrio. The sequence continues at coordinate 3,902 of JAYVIY010000291.1, forward strand.
AATAGTTCTTTTATAAAAATTAGCAGTACCGGTAACGGTTACCGGTGAAGCTCCCGGGCTGATAGAAGCACTGCACTCGCTGATTTCAGCAACTGTCGTGGCACAGGTCGAAGCAGCAGCCGGCGCAGGAACTTCAACAGTTTGCGTGCAGGCGGTAATCACGGCGGCCAATATACAGACAATGAACTGTTTCAAAAAATTCCTTTTTATTCTGAGGCCTTAATCTTTTCAACCTGTTGAACTGTATTCTCGAAAGTATTTTCGAGATCAGATGCGATTAAAGAGTCAGCAAATATAGTTTTGCCGTTTCTGATTCCATAGACTTCAAAACCGATATGATGATTATTTTCTTTACTGAAACCTGTAACGAGAATTTTAATTTTCCTTTTCTCGTCTTTTCGAATGCCGTTGATTGCTCCGGTCTGTTCACCCTCTATCAAAGAAACGTTTTCACCAAGTTTCCACTTGAAATTTAATTTATCAGAATAATCAAACGGCAGGCTGATTTCGGCCGAAATTTCGACTCTTTCTGAATTTATTTTTGCTTTTTGGTAATTTATTTTTAACTGAATAGTCCGGTCAATTACTCCTCGGGCCGTGTATTCTGATTGCAGAAATGATTTTCTGGTTTGCTTGGGCTTTGTCGGCGAAGACTGATAAAGATAAACCCACAAACTTACACCTGAGAAGAGCAGAACTGTAAAAACGCCTTTTTTTACGGACATAAATTGGCTCCACTCGCATTTTGAATAGAATAAGTATATTCAGTCAAAGGACTGATTGTGATACTGGTGGCTGTGTAAGCCCTGATATTGAGAAGGTACCTTTTGTTATGATTGAGCAATTGTAAATCGCGAATCACTTTTGTAGTAATGGCCCCTGAGCGCCTATCGCTCTTAACCACGGAAGAATTAGTGCCACGGCTGGCCTGATAAGTAACTTTACATGTGACTCCGTCACTTTCAAAGGTCGGGCAAACGTAGTCACCATTATATTCATAACCTTCCTCAAAGAGAAGTATATCAAACTCGGTATTGGTTCCACCTGAAACCGGAGAGCTGCCAAAGACCACTCTTATTTCATCAAGGCCGGCCAACACATTAAGATCAATAGTATAAAAGTGATTAGAATACCTTTGGTCAGAATTGGTGCCGGTCGTTACTGGATCATCAAATCTTGGTTGAATTCGAAAAGAGCCTGCACTGCAAGCGCCTCCTGTTATATTGGTTAAGTAAGTACCATAGGGCACCCAGCGGTTGATTCCACTGGAAGTGAACGCGCCATCCGAAAAAATATGAAGGGCCTCAGATGTAGTGGCTTCATTGAATGCGATTTTTGGTGCGTCCCAAGTCACCTGTGCTTTTAATCGTTCCATAAAGTCAGCCGAACTTTTGAATGTATAAACGGATTGACCAATGCCGGTAATTTTATCCATACTTTTCCAAAAATATTCAAAGGCTAATGGCAGGGCTGTTATACAGGTTCCGCCGCAAATATTTGAAAGTTTGAATAGTCCTCTTGAAACGGCGCCTTCTCGAAAATGTCCTTCTCCCGGAAATCTGGCAGGATCAACTTTATCAAAAGGTTGTCCGGTGTAGACACCTGATTGCCAAAGATCAGGAAGGCTTCCGGCTCGCTTAAAATCAAACATAAAACCTGAACCACTGCCGATATTCTGCACCGAATCTGAAAAACCGACGGAAGCAAAAAAGTAGGTCCAGCTCGTCGCTGAAATTCCCGCGGCGATCATTTTGTTTTTAAATTCTGGATTTATTATATTAATTGAAGTGTCGGAGTTTCCGATCGAATTATACATAACTTGCGCGGCAAAATAGTTTGCCCAGCCTTCAGCCCAAGCCAGTCGCGGGTCAACACGGGTAATAGCATGATGTTCGCCTCCTGGTGTGAGTAGCGATCCGCAAACATTTTCAATGTGGTGACCTAATTCATGAATAATTTCGAAGTCGTCAAAATGAGCAGCCGGCTCAAACGTAAAATTTCCGAGTTTCCCGCCGCTGATAAATAGTGAATTGATTGTATGATCATAGAACGTAGCTGACGAAAGAATTGAAGGGTCCGTTTCCGGGTACGCGTACTGGGCCGGATTGAATCCGAGTTTCCAATAGACATTGAATTTAGAACTCAAACAATTGACCGGAACCGCGCCAGTATTGGCATCGATATACTTATAACTGGCGTAGATGCTGTTTAAAATATTGAAAGGTCCACCTTCAACACCGACTGAATCGGTTTGTCTTGCATAGGCTAGTAAATTGACATTTGTATCATCAACTCCGTTAGAGCTGGCCACACTCGAAATAAAGTAAAGTTCATTAGTGTATTTGTCTTTTTTGATTGCCACGCTGGCAGTCAATTTCGAAAGCGCATAGTTCATTCGCGAAAAAACACGGACGGTATAACTGCCCGCAATTTTAGGAATTTTTAAATCTGAAACTGCGTCAACTGCTTTGAGAGCGCCGTTTGCATCGGTCTTTCCGCACTGAACAATTTTGTTACTTGAGTTGTAAACCGCAATCTCTGCAAATTTAATTGGAAGAGCATCAACGAGTGGATCGCCTTGGGTCATATTTTTTAATTTAAGAACCTGGGCGCCACCTTCAGTTTCAAATTGGGTTACGAGGTTAACCCCACGTTTAAAAAACTTAGCAGTTCCGGTCAGAGTAGTTGCCGTTGTGTAAGTAGAGGTCGTTTTGCATTCATCGATTTCATATTTTAATAAGAGATATTCATCATAGTTAGAATTTCGCAGCGGAGCACAGCCGGAAACAACTAAAAAAATGATCGCAAAATAAAGGTAAAAATAGTGATATTTCACTCTTATATTTATCGGCATTTACGGGGTTTGACTCGAGCGGCGTATTTCAGTAGAAAGGTCTAGAAATGTGTTTCATATCGGGAAAAAGTGTTCAATTCAGATTAAAAAGCAAAAAAAAAAGATTCGATGACAACTCTGAAAGATAAACCTCTTAGTGCAAGGTGGGTGACCATGATAACAACTTTAGGCTTCTCACTACGAGGTGAGCTTGCACACCATTGTCAGGGACAGTCCCCAATAATATGCTTGTAAGGTTTATTTTCGATGAGTTTTACGCCCTCGAACCCTCAAATATAAGACTACCGAATATTTTTTAAAAAGTCCATAAAACAGGACTCAAGAACTTCGAAAAAAAACCGAAAAACAGGCATGATTAATGCGTCATTGAGCTCAATTAGTACACTTGATTTCTATTTTCCCTTTATTGTATTTTTTTATGGTCTAGCAATTAATTTCGTGCTTGAAATTCCTTACTTGGTTGCAATTGCGCAAAAGCGCATGCCCATTAGGTATGAAGCCTTCGAAAGACACCGCAAAATCGCACTTTTATCGCTCTACGTTGGCGGGTTTTGGTCGCTGCAAAATTTGTGGCTTTCTTGATTGACTTCATTCACTGGGCTGCTAAGTTTCCCCCATGTCCCAAGGTCACATTTTCGGTACAGATGAAGATCAAAAACCAGAGCGAAGCGTTCGTGATTCTGTCGTTTATAATGTTGAACAACTGAACGCCCAAATAAGACAGACTCTTGAAGGACAACTCGGTATTGTCTGGGTGCAGGCAGAAATTTCGAATTTTAAGCCCCATAGCTCAGGGCACTTTTATTTTTCATTGAAAGATTCTAAGGCTCAGATCTCTGCGATTATGTTTCGTGGTCACAACTCAAAACTCAGATTTAAACCCCATGATGGACTTGAAGTTATTGTTCGTGGTCGCATAACAGTTTATGAACCGCGTGGAACCTATCAGATCGTTTGCGAATCCATGGAACCTGTCGGCGCCGGTGCTTTGCAAAAACAATTTGAACAATTAAAAGATAAATTAAAATCTGAAGGTCTATTTGATAGCGCCAGGAAAAAGTCTATTCCGGCCTATCCGCGACACGTTGCAATTGTTACGTCTCCAACCGGCGCTGCCATTCAAGATATTCTGAACGTTATGAAAAGGCGGGCTCGCAATGTAGAGCTAACGATAGTTCCGGCGCTCGTACAGGGTGTCGGGGCCGCAAGCTCGCTGGTAGGAGCATTTAAAAACGCAAGTCGACTACAAGTAGATGTCATTATTATCGGACGTGGAGGCGGCTCTATGGAAGACCTCTGGAGTTTCAACGACGAGAAACTTGCTCGATTGATTGCAGACTCGGCTATTCCGGTGATATCAGCCGTCGGACATGAAGTCGATTTTACTATTTGCGATTTTGTAAGTGATCTCCGGGCGCCCACTCCTTCAGCTGCAGCTGAACTTGTTGCAAAGAGTTCATTAGAGATCACACAAAAGTTGATTCATTTTGATCGCCTCTTAAGTTCGTCGATACAGAAAACATTGAAGCTCAAAACCCAGAATCTGGTTTTAACAATAAGGCGCCTTATCGATCCGAAGAAAAAACTTCAGGATTTCGCTTTTAGAAACGATGAGTTGTTTTCAAGACTCGAGCAAGCCATGAAAGTTTATTTTCTTCATTTGAATAAGGATTTACAGCTTCTTGAGAAAAAGTTGATTTCGCCCAAGACTGTAATATTCGGATTGCGTAATCAAATTGAAAAGGCACAGGCGCGACTGCAACGTGCTGTTGAAATCAAATTGAACAAGCTAGATTTCAATTTAAAAAACAGCATGGGAAAGCTCGATTCTTTGAGTCCTTTGGCCGTGGTTGATCGCGGTTACTCAATTGCCTCAAAAAATAAAAAAATAATAAATTCTATATCAGAAGTGGCCCTCGCCGATATGATAGAGATTCGGGTTTCAGATGGAACCCTGTTGGCCGAAGTAAAAAATATTAATAAAAATCAAGGAGTCGTTTAATGGATTTTGAAAAGAAACTCACACGATTGGAACAGATAGTTCAAAAAATGGAAAAAGGCGAGCTGGCACTTGAAGATTCGCTGAAGCTTTTCGAAGAGGGCATTAAGCTTTCTCGCGACTGCCACTCTCAATTGGTAAAAGCAGAGGCGCAGGTAAAGCAGTTGGTCGGTTTCGATGAACTCGGAAATCCAATAACCTCAGATTTTAAAACAGAAGATAATAACTGAAGATGAGTGAGCTGGACCGACTGCAAAGTGAATTTGTCATTCAGTTTGAAGACTGGCTCAAATCCTATTTTAAACGCGTGCGCAAAAGCGAAGGGGTGTCTGATCTTCTTTTAGATAGCCAGCAGTACAGCCTGCTTAGCGGAGGAAAGCGTTTTCGTCCGTTTTTGGCTTTTTTGATTTACAAACTTTTTTCAGACGATTTTCCACAGATTCAAAACTTCTGTCTTTCTTTGGAAATGATCCACACGTATTCGCTGATTCACGATGACCTGCCGAGCATGGATAATGATGATTTCCGCAGAGGAGTTCCGACCAATCATAAAGTTTTTACAGAAGATATTTCTTTGCTCGCCGGCGACGGTCTGCTTACTGATGCATTTTTTATGATTTCTGGCGATGAGCTATTAACTGTCGAAGCCAGAGTTGCACTATGTAAGCTAATTTCTCAGAAGGTCGGTTCTGCCGGAATGGTGTCGGGTCAGGCTCTAGATATGAAGGTCGATCGCGCGTTGAATTTTTCTGAATTAAAAAAAATTCATGAATTTAAAACTGCGAATTTAATTCAATGCGCCGCCGTTGGAGCGGCTATTATCGCTGGGTGCAACGAATCTGAGTTACATAACATTTCAGAGTTTTCGTACAATCTGGGTATGGCCTTTCAGATTAAAGATGATTTGCTCGACCGCAATGATGCTGATCAGGACTTTAAAAGTTACGTTCGTGTTCTTGGATCTGAAAAGACCGAGGCTGAGTTATTGCAACATAGTGATTCAGCAAAAAAAGCTCTCGGGCTTTTGAACCGACCCAATTCAGGCGTTGTCGAAGATTTAATTAGATTTAATTTGAAAAGGAATTCTTAGTTGCGATTAGATTTGTTTTTAGTACAAAATAGAATGGCAAATTCACGAACCCAAGCACAGGATTTTATATCTAAAGGTTATGTTTTTCTCAAAAATGGAAATGAAAAAATTGTTCTAAAAAAGGCCAGCTACTTCGTCGATGAAGCAATTAAGGAAAGGGTCGGAGTTGAAGAAAACCCATTGCAGAAGTTTGTTTCAAGAGCGGGTCTAAAGCTTGATTTAGCACTCCAACAAATCGATCTGAACATTACCGGTAAAATTATTTTGGATATTGGCCAGTCAACAGGAGGTTTTACTGATTGCCTTATTCAAAGAGGCGCGCTCCAAGTTGTCGGAATTGATGTTGGCCAGGACCAATTGCACATGAGTCTTAAAAATAATTCACAAATTAAGGTTCTTGAAGGATTGAATGCCAAAGATCTCGCCAAAGACCAGAAATTTCTCAAGCTAGTTCCAGTTCAGAAATTTGATATGTTAGTGATGGATGTTTCATTTATTTCGATTACTAAAGTCATTACCCACTTGCCGCCCTTTTTGAAAGCAAACGGTGAATATCTTTTTTTAGTAAAGCCACAATTTGAGTGTGGCCCCGAACTTCTCGACAAAAACGGCATTGTCAAAGAATCGGAGATTTACCTTCGAATTGAAAAAGACATTAGAAATTCAGCTGTTCAGGCGTTTGGCAGCGTAACCTCTTACTTTAAATCGGAAATAACCGGCAAAGATGGAAATCAGGAGTATTTTATTTATGGAAAAAATAATTGTTAGATTAATTCTTTTAATGTTTGTTGTAGGGTGTGTCTCTAAGCCTGTTACAAAGGGAAGCGCTGCAAACGATACTTTGAAGCCCGCAGAATCACCTGTTGAAGTCGGAAAGCAAGTGACTGACGGAGCCGCGAGTTCACCGACTACAAGCCAGCCTCAGGTTTCGCTTCCGCCTTCAAACGGGATTCCTCCCACATCGCGAGCCATTCCTAAAATAGGCATTATTTTTTCAGGAGGCGGAGCGAAAGCTTGGGCTCACATAGGAGTTTTGAAAGAAATAGAAAAAGCCAAATGGCCAGTCCATTCAGTGGCCGGATTTGAGTGGGGCGCAGTTGTGGCGGCAGTTTATGCAAACAATCTTTCCTCAAACGAAGTTGAATGGGAGTTTTCAAAAGTACGTGATTTTGAGAATGTAGAAGACATCGCAAACACACTATTTGAAAAAAAGAGTGTTTCTGATTTCAAAATTCCATTTGTTTGTGCTTCGCTTAATATAAGCACCCAATCTGTTTTTTTCTTGAATCGAGGACAGCTCAATAAACTGATTCCTTTTTGCTTGGCTCAGCCTCCTTTAAGCAAACCTTATAATAACAGTGTGGCAGAAATGCACGATGTCGCCGGTTTGGCCCAGCATCTGCGGGCCACCGGAGCAAAAAAGATAGTTTTGATCAATGTATTGGCGCAGAACTCAAAGCGTTCATTCACAGAAAATAGCCTGTCTTCTGATAATATCTTATGGTCCGAATCAGCTGCCCTTATGGCAAAAAAGGTTTCGGGGGTCGACGACGTGATCAGCATCAATTTGGATGGCTATGGCATAAGCGAAATTGAAAAAAAGCGTGAAATTATAGCCAAAGGTTCTGAGTTGGGATATGATGAGATCAGAAAACTGACTGCTAAGTACGGATTTTAGCGGGCAAAAGAAAGAATAAAATATGAGAAAACCTACTGAAAATCCTGAGATTTTTAAACGTCGAAGAAAGAAAATTGTAGCCAAAATGAATGGGGCTGCGCTTATTGTAGCGGCTCATCCCGAACAAATCAGAAATGATGATGTTCAGCACTTTTATAGACAAGATTCTAATATGTATTATCTAACAGGTTTCGAAGAGCCTGAAAGTTTTGTACTAATTCGTCCGGGCTATAAACCTGAAACCATCATGTTTGTTCGCGAAAAAAATGTTGAACGTGAGACATGGGATGGTTTTCGCTTTGGACCAGAAGGAACAAAAAAAGAATTCATGGTCGACGAAGTGTATACAATAGATAAATTCGAAGAAAAGGCTGTTGAATTACTTAAAGGTTTTGAAGAGCTCTACTACCGACTTTACAAAAATCCAGAAGCTGACGCAAAGATAGAAAAAGTTTTGATGACACTTAAAAGAGCGCAGGGGCGTACTGGTTTCGGGCTGCTTACGGTGAAGGATGCAGATTCTTTTCTTGGAGAATTCCGTCTGAATAAAGATGAGGACGACCTTTCCAATCAAAGGAAAGCCAGTGAAATCAGTGCTGAAGCGCATGTTGCCGCTATGAAATTTGTTAAGCCCGGAGTTAATGAACGCCAAGTTCAAGCTGTTTTATCGCATGAATTTCATATGAAAGGCGCTGCAAGAGTCGGTTACCCATACATTATTGCGTCGGGTGCCAGTGCCACGACCCTGCACTATAATTTTAATGATCAAGTCTGTAAGAACGGAGATTTACTACTGATAGATGCCGGTGCTGAATATAATTATTATTCCGGCGATATCACCAGAACTTTTCCCGTGAACGGAAAATTTTCTGCCGCTCAGAGAAAAGTTTACCAAGGCGTGCTGAAAGTTCAAAAAGAAATTTTAGCTTACATAAAGCCAGGAATTTACTTTAAAGATCTTCACAAAATGGGTGAAGAAAAACTCACTGACTTGATGTTCGAGTTGGGATTACTGAGTGGAAAAAAAGAAGATGCGATGAAAGCGAATGAGCATCGCCGCTATTACCCCCATGGTATCGGTCACTGGCTAGGTATGGATGTTCACGATGCCGGCCTCTATTTTGTAAAAGGCGAGGCCCGACCTATCGAGGTCGGAATGTGCTTTACTGTAGAGCCGGGATTGTATATTCCGATAGATGATAAGACCGCTCCTGAGGAATTGCGTGGAATTGGCGTGCGCATTGAAGACAATATCGTAGTAACTGCCAACGGCTACGAGAATTTGACCTCAGGTGTACCTAAAGAAATAGATGAAATTGAAAAATTGATGGCTGGTTCATAAGCCTGATATTGTCAGTTCAGGTTTATGCTGTGTTCTTTCACTAGATTATCACTTTTCAAATCTAAGAATCTTATTTGGGCAACTAACGGTGCAGCCGCATCGTTTTCATCGGTAAAAAACTGAATAGTTACATAAAAATTTGAATTGGGATCAGTTGTAATTGTCATTTCAAGAATTTCATTCACATCTTTTTCGTAACGTTTTGTGTAATTAAAAATTTCTACCCGCGCCGGTTTATTATAAGCCAAAAGATATTTTTTTAAGGCCAAAGCTTTCGGATTGTTACTTTCAAGTTCGATTTTTTTCTTAGCGCGCGTGTTTTGCTCACGTGTTTTAATAATCAATGCGACTCCGAGCACTAAGCAAGACAAAATGACTAACTTAAGCAGACCTTGTATTATTGATTTCATAAAAATCTGTGGCTCCACCAATTATTTTCCGCGGCCTTAATCAGTAATTCATTTTCGGATTTAAACATTTTTTCATCGCGGGAAGCGGCGCTGACCGCTAACTTAAACTGCGTTGAGCTTTGCAGAAGTTCGAAGTCTCCGATTGTATTTCCTGAGCAGAAGAATGGTTTTGCGTTCCTCGTTCTTTTAAAAAGGGCGTCAACTTTTCCCTGCCTATAGGTTATTGGCAAGACGGCGGCTTCAGTCAAAATTTCATTTTCGATCTGGGTTTCGACCCCGATAACATTTTCGGCGCTTAGGCCCAGAGCAAGCGCCCCAGGAACAACGGCCCACTTAATGGAAGCGGTAACGATATAAATCTGAACTGAATGTTTCAAAAAAAACTCAATTAATTTTTTTTGTTCCGAAAAAATTGGACGGGGAACTACGCTGTCGAAAGCCTGCTGGGCCCATTTCTGCACTTGATTTACATTTATACCTTTGTTTATCTGAGCTAACCAAACGTAGGCATTTCGCGGGTCGTTATTTACTTTTTTCATGTCAAAGTAATGCTTCCAGGGGTCATTTGGCAGTGGAATAAGTTTGTTATCAATTTGAAATTGAAAAAAATTTTCTCCGAGGTCGATATCCCATAATGTGCCATCCGCATCGAATGCTGCAATTAGTTCAACATTTCTGCTTTTTAAGTCATCAATTGCTAATTCAAGTTGCGACCAATAACTATCTGGAAAACTTTTATAATTCATTTGTATAGATTCTATCAGAAAGGCTTAAACTTCTACTGGATTATAGTCGAGAACTTCCCATCAATCAACGCTTGGCTAAAGAGCTGAATTCGTGTCTGATAAATAGATGAGTCAGATCACTTATCGAATTGCCCAGCTTGAGGACGTAAATGAAGTTTTCAACTATGAGTACCAAAAAAACTATGAAGCCGGTGCCGATGAAATAGAAAATCAGATTATGGTTTGGAATTCGTTTTTCAGAAAAGAATCACTCGAGCATTATTTTAAATCGGGATGGAGTTTTATAGCTCATGACCAAGATAATAAAATTGTCGGATTTTTTATGGGCCAGGCGCTTCTGTTTATGGATAAGCAAACTCAATCTTTGTGGGTCGAATATGTCAGCGCAGATAACGCGTTAATTTATACAGAATTGGTTGATATTGCTTATCGTCTATCAAGAGAAAAACATCTGCAGAAGGTTTTGTTTTCAAGTGTAGTGCTGGAACAACCTTTAACCAGATCATTTCCATTTACAGAATGGGAACGCTCTATCAGTTATTTAAAAACAACGAAATAGGTAAAAATGAAAGATTTTTCACACTCAACTCGAGCGGCTAACCTTCTTCGTCTGAAAAATGAAAAATTTGATTTATTGATAATAGGTGGAGGCATTACCGGAGCCGGAGTCGCTCGAGACGCCGCTTTACGCGGACTTAAGGTTGCGCTGGTCGAGGCGTCGGATTTTGCATCTGGAACGTCATCTCGCTCAAGCAAACTGATTCACGGTGGAATTCGGTATCTTGAAAATTTTGAATTTCATCTGGTTTTTGAAGCACTTTCAGAACGAACAAAACTTTTTGAAATCGCACCCCACTTGGTTCATCCGCTGCGATTTATGATCCCATTGTTCGAAAACAGTCGGGTCGGGCCATTCAAGATGGGCCTGGGTCTTTTGCTCTATGATATGTTGTCACTTTTTCAGGCTCCGGAGTCCTACGAAAAACTCAGTAAAAATCAAACACTTTCGAGAATACCTATTGTTAGAAGCTCAGATTTAGTGGGCTCTTGCGTTTATTCGGATGCTTATATGGATGATGATCGGCTTGTTCACGAAACATTAAGATCTGCCAATGAAGCCGGTGCATGCATGGTAAATTATCTAAGCGTTGCTTCATCTGAATACAAAGATGAAAAAGTCAGCGGCTTGCAGGTCATTGATTCCGTGTCTGGAGAAAAATTCAAAATTGAGTGTGAGCACGTCGCCTGCACAGTAGGGCCCTGGACCGACTTAGTCGGAGAAAAACTCGTCAATGACTGGCACAAGCTGTTACGTCCTACAAAAGGCATTCATTTAACTCTAGCCAAGAGTCGCCTTCATTTACCCAATGCAGTGGTCATGGCAGCTGAAAAAAGTAGTCGTATTGTTTTTGCTATTCCCAGACATGAAATGATAATCATCGGAACCACCGATACGGATTTCGCTGGAGATCCGGCCAATGTTAAGGTTGATGCGGACGACGTCGAGTATTTGTTAAAGATTACGAATGAATACTTTCCTGAAGCGAAAATCACATCTGACGATATACTGAGCAGCTACTGCGGAGTTCGGCCACTGGTTAAAGACGAATCAGGATCAGAAGGAAAAACCAGTAGAGAACACGTTATACTTTCCGACAAAAGAGGTTTTACGTTCGTAGCCGGTGGAAAATACACTACTTACAGATTAATGTCCGAACAGATCGTTGATCGGGTGCTGAGATCTTGGAGCATTGAAAAACGAATGTCTTTTAAAAAATGCTCGAGCGTTCAGGCGCTCAATAAATACGTTACCGAAGACAAGATAGCTTTTGCGAACAGTAATTCTGAAACTGACACTGAAAAGAAATTGGCGGATCGGTATGGGGCCGAATGTTTTGAAATTATTGCCAAATACGGAAAACAAAAAACTTATTGGCAATTGGAAGCACATCAAGCAATAGACTCAACGATGTGTATGAACCTAGTTGATTTCTATACACGAAGAGTGCCGCTCATGCTTTCTCATAACGACCATGGAATCGAGTTGCTGGCTGAGATTTCTGAGGTTTTCCGTGCTGAATTGAAGTGGTCTGCTGACGAACTTGAGTCACAGCAGTCCTATTTGCGAAGTTATATTGAAAAAGAACTCTCTTGGCGCAAAAGTTTCAACTGAGAGACCTTAAAATCAATATCGTGATTTAACCAATTCAAAATATGAATTGGATTTTGTATCAATCCTAAATGGTCACAAATCGGACAGTGCAAGAACCCTTTACCAAGTAAGTAGTATAAAGACGAGAAAGTATATTCTTCTGCGCGAAGGCAGAGTCCCGCCTCGACAGGATTTCGGTAAATATACTTGTAAGTATTTAAGTATTGCGAATAGTTGAGAATGGGCTCAGCCAGATTTTCTAGATTTTGTGTTGAAAAAATAGCTGACTGTAGGTTTTCACAGAAGTAATTTTCTTTATTGTCATAGTTTGAGATCAATAAGTGGATGTGAGTGTCCATCATGACCAATGCCTGAATTTCAGTTTCGAACTTAATAGAATTTTCTTCAATTTTTTTTTGAACAAAAATCCACGACAGTTGTTTGAGAATTAATGGATTTCGGTATTCAAGAGAGACGTGAAAATACTTCTTATTTGAGCGAAACGCACTTTTCTTCATATCGCCGAGAAGTTCAAATTTTATTCCCGCCCAAATCAAACCCTAGATTGTTCGCAACCCAACTCAAATTCGAAACCCGAATCCAAAAGGTGCCAGCTACCTTTATTGGTTGAGGAATGCTGTTAGGGCTGGGATTTCTTTTTCTAGGTGGGGTAGTGCGGGCATCGACTTGGTGTCGCGTTTTGGTTTATATGCTTCTGGATACGCGGCTTTTAAAACTCTTGCTTCGATGAGTTCTCTTGAAGAGCCTTTAATGGCAGGACCCGTGGCGCCGTCTTTAGCCGGGTCACTATTATGACAAGCAATGCAATTTAAGTTGTAAATGGATTTTCCTCTTTCTGCGACCTGAGCAGCGCTTTGCTGTTCAGGTACAGAAGTTGATTGCTGTTTTGTGCAGGAAAAAAACAGAACTGTTAAAAGTATATAAAATCCGGATTTCATTTCTGACACTAAATCAATGCAGCCAAAATAGCATAGATTACTGCGGTTAAGGCGAATCCGCAGGTGATTACGCCCTTTACGGTTTGCATAAAACTGATTTTACCTTTGATGGCATTGCCTTCAATCAGGGCCCATAAAACGCCTAGCACAAGCGTAACTGCCATCAAATTTGATTCAGGTGTAACGGGAAGAGGTAAATGGCTGGCAGCTCCCATAAAAAACAACATCGGAATTGAGAAGAGTACATTGGTTCTTGATGCCAATAGTGCTTTAGGTGCAGCGATTGCTGCTTTCGGATCCGCAGTTCCACCGGCAGCGACCGCATTTGCAGAAGCCATTATTATCTGCTGGTGTGGCCAAATGATAAACCAAACGTTAGCCCACATCGTAAGCCCCATAACAACGCCGATTAAGATCGCCACTCCCCAACCACTTGAGTAGACGGCCATTCCGCTTGTATGCCCTTTTAGTCCTAAGAGAATAATACCGGTAACCATCGTCCACATTGCGCCCCAACGAAACCACCATAAAGCAATTGGTAATAGTTTTGTGGTAATGCCTGATTTTGTAGGCGCATCGGCCTTTGCCATCGCCGAACCTTGAGTGAAATTGAAATAATAAAGATGACCGATCCAAAGTAAACCGAAGAAAAAATGTAACCATTTTATTATGAAAGAAATTCCTTCCATAGATGCTAACTGTGCTAATACGTTCATAGTCTAACTCCTCGTTTTTTAAATAAAAAATACATTACTAATCATTGAATTAGTTAAGGAGTGAGTCATGTCGGCTTGCATTAAGTGGCGATTTCGGACTAAGTATTCAACATCTTTTTTACGAATGTCGGTAAAGCAAACGCGGCCGAGTGAAGTTCCTCGTTGTAGTAGCGTAAATCTTTTGATTTCGCAAACTGTGCGGCGCGGTCTTTTACAAAATCCGTAACGGGGTGATAGTGCCCGTTAATAGCCATCTGCAAGCTCCACATTCCGGAAGGATAAGTCGGCGCGTGAAATAGCATTGTGTGAATCTGATTAGGAGAAAAAACCTGTTTTAAGCATTTATTGAGTTCAACAAAAGTTTCAGAGTGAAACATCGGTGATTCGCCCTGCGTAACTAACACACCATTTTGCTTAAGTGCCTGTTTGCAGTTTCGATAGAATTCATTAGTGAAAAGACCTTCCGCAGGACCTGCAGGATCAGAACCATCCACGATGATAACATCATAGGCATCTGCCGGAGATTCAGAAACGAATTTAATCCCGTCGCCGATAATCAAATTTACTTTAGGATTAGAGAAATCACGTGCGATTGCGGGTAAAAATTGTTTACAAGCGCGAACTACGGCTTCATCTATTTCAACCATGGTCACTTTTTCAAGACCCGGATATTTGCAGATTTCGCGTATCGTTCCACCGTCGCCACCACCGATAACAAGAACATTTTTTGCGGTGAATCCGCTAGCAGATTCAAAAGCCTGCATTGCCGGGTGGGTGATCATTTCATGATAGTGATATTCATCGCGCTCAGTGCACATGACCATATCATCGATTGCGAGCATTTTTCCGTAGGAAATTGAGTCGAGTATTCGAACCCGTTGAAATTCATTGCGCTCATCAAACAAAACTTCACCCGTGTAACGCAGTGACAAAGCCTGATTGTCATCTTTATCTGTGAACCAAACATTTCGGTTTATCTTATATCCTTGTTTCGGATCGTAATTTTCTGTGTCATTAGGTTTAACCTGAATGCCGCCTTTTTTCAGAACATGCGTTGAACCGCGATTCATTTCAAGTGCCGAATAAGAGGCTTCAAATGCCTTTTTCAGGTGTTCGAACGAAACCCAAGGGTCAACAGTGTCGCCGCAAGTGAAAAGATCAACAGCGGCATATCTGTATTCAGGCCAAGTATGTATAGCTAAGTGGCTTTCTTGAATGACAACCACTCCCGAAACTCCGTAGGGAGAAAAATGATGAAACGTTGAGTTGATCACCGTGGCACCGGCAATCTGCGCGGCTTCAACCATTGCGTTTTCGATAGCCGCAACATCATTAAGTACGTCTGCTTTACAATTCAAAAACTCAACAAGTATGTGACGACCTAATGCTTTCATTTCACGACCTTTTCAAAGATATTTTTGCAGCGGTCAAAATAGGGCCTAGAGCCCCGCCGATCAAGATTTTTCTCAAAAAAAAGCTTCAATTATTGATAAAAAAATTATGCTGATATTTTATACATTCTCGCCTCATATTAGCGATTGTACGAGATTTCAAAGCAGTGATGTATTTTTTGGTCATGAAAATCAGTAGGAATGGTTTCTTTGGTGATATTTTTAACCCTAAAGTTATTTAAAATGTCATTTGAAAGTTTGAAATCCCGTTTATTGTTGGAGAAATAAAGCATTCCGTCGGGTTTCAGAAGTTTAATTACGTCGTTTACAAGCTTTACTTGATCTCTTTCCACATCAAAATCTGTTTTCATACTCTTAGAATTGGAGAAAGTTGGGGGATCAAGAAAAATTGTATCAAAACTTTTAACGAATTCAGGCCACTCTGACGCTTGTTCTATGAACTGTAGAACGTCTTCTTCAATGAAAAAATTATCTTTAACTGAAAGCTTGTTCAATTTGAAGTTTTCCTGCGCCCATTCCAAATAGTTTTTCGACATATCTACACTATAGGTAGTGGCGCCGGCTTTCGCCGCCATTACTGAAGCCGTTGAGGTATAACTGAAGAGGTTAAGAAATCTTCCTTTTGCCTTTTTAAGAAAGCGATAGCGCAGAGGTCGGTGGTCTAAAAAGAGCCCGGTGTCCAGGTAATCCCAAAGGTTAACCAGCAGTTCGACACCGTTTTCCTTAATAATTATCTTTTCGTTTTTGGTGCTCAGCTTCTGATATTGTTCATTTCCTTTTTGCCGCTGTCTTTTCTTAATAATGATATCTGTATCAACAACATTGAACAAAGCTTTCAATGCTGAAATAAGTAAGGGCAAATGATTTTTTTCCTGATCAATCAGTTGTGATTTGTCATAAACAACGAGATAGTTTTTGTAACGATCGACGATAAATGGATACTCTGGAATATCACGGTCGTAAAGCCGATAGGCCTCGATTGAGTTTTTTTCAGCCCAAGGCTGAATTTTTCGATAATTTTTTTCAAGGCGGTTTTGAATCATTATGAGATGTTAGCATAAATTCGATTTATTGACAGTAGCAATCGCTTTACTAAATTCGGGCATTGGCCGATAAATATTCGATGAAAAAACAAATTTTTATACCTTTGTTGGCGCTGTCATTATTTGCACTTAACGGATTCACAAAAGAACCTACAGGTTTCAAATTCAGTGAGATTAATCCGGGAGGGCTGTACGATAAGCTCGGATTGAAAAACGGAGATATTCTGCTCAAGCTGAACAACGGTGTTGTAAAAGATATTGGTGCTCTTAAGAACGCTTTTCAGGGGCTTAAGCGAAAAGGCGATTCTTTAAAGCTTGAAGTGTATCGAAACGGCAAAACCGAAACCTTCAATTACAACTTTAAATAAAAATCATTTTAA
>JAYVIY010000292.1:0-8906 GCA_043769795.1 Pseudobdellovibrio sp.
GCAGACTCAGTTTCATTCCAAATATCAACAAGTTTTGTTCCGATCCTATCTTCGCAGAGTTCACTCCAAAGGTCTTTTTCGTTGCCGAGGATTTTATCCATTATTATTTTAAATTCTTTAATTTCAGATTCACCCAATTTGTATGGTGTTTCGTTTGGTTTTTCACGCATCCTGCGTTCATATTTATTTCTGAAAACATTCAATGAATTTACTAATGGTATAGGTAAAAGTGATTTTGAGCATTGCCTTTCAAAGTCGAGAATGGCTTCGGAAAATAAAATTCTGCGATGAATTTCTAAAAATTCAGAGCGAATATTAACATTGCAGTAAAGTGGGATCTTTTTATTAATTATTTTTTCGATAAATGCAGCAGAGTCATCATGAAACTTATCTGAATCATATGTAGCTGAAACTAATATATTGGTATCGACTAAAAAACCGTTATGAGCCGCCGGGTGTCTAGCTAAAAGTAAATCCAATTCGCTGTACCCCCAAATTGCCATCTAGGACTCAAGATCGCCAGTCGGTTTTGCAACTTTTTTGTTTTTCTGATTGCGCTCGTAATTTTCTTGGACGATTTCGAAGACTTTTTTTGAAAGAGGTTTTTTGCGAAGCTCAGTTAATTTGTTAGTAACTTCTTTTAAAGCACCCTTTTTGCCGAGCTTTGGTTTTTGTTCAGACATATAAAACTCCTGTTATGCAATAATATAACACGGGTTTTTTGTTTGTAACTTATTGAAAATACTAGGTTATTTATTCAAGAGGAAACGAAGTACGGAATGAGAGTCGGATGATTAATTGGGGTGACCAACGGGGCTTGAACCCGCGACCCTGGGAATCACAATCCCATGCTCTACCAACTGAGCTATGGCCACCACATAGTCAAAAACGACGTTGTTAGTTATATTGAATCTTAGGGTTAAAATCAAGAGTCAAAGGTCGGAGTCTGGAACAATATCGCCTGAATTTTCGTCAAAGTTCAATATTGAAAGAATATTAAAGGCCAACTGAGTAAGAACCGGTCCTAAAAGAATTCCGGGAGCGCCGTAAACGAGAATACCGCCGATCAGGGCTAAAAGCAGGATAATGGGGTGAATGTCGTCATTTTCAGACTTAAGAATCAAAGGCTTTATGAGGTTATCAAGGCTGCTGGCAATAACTAAGGCAACGATCATCGCAATTCCAGCGCCGGTGTTTCCCTGAATAAATGAAATTAATATCAGAAATATCGATACCGGCGCCGAACCTACGACCGGAACCAAGGCAAACACAAAGCTCACGATGAAAACCAGAAAGAAGTCAGTGAATCCGCAAAAATAAGCGAACAGGGCAATGACTAGAGCTTGTACGGTGGCAATGATAATGGAGGCAATCAGAGTGCGAAAACTACTGACTTTAATGATGGAGACTATTTTATTCATTTCTGATTCAGAGACTAAATCAAATTTAACAATTAAGCTTTTAACTTGCCCAGACTCATTTAAGAAATAGTAGAGCGCTAAAAAGAAAACAAACAGGCTTAAAGCAAATTGCGGAATCTTCGCAACAGTATTTGTGGCAAAAGCGCCGAGCTCGCCAGAGTATTCATTAAGCATCTCAACGGGCTTTGTTACTGAAGTCACATCGATGTGCAGTTTTCCGCCCATATTAACGATAAAGTCACTGATTTGGTGAAAAAGTTTCAATGTGAGTTGATAGAAGCTGGTGTTCTGAATGCCGATGGCCACATATTCTTTTATAGTGGAAACCGTAGTGATACTTAAAAACAAAATCGGAGCGGCGATGAAAACTAAAAGAGAAAGTAATAATAAAATACTTGCGAGCTTTCGATTGATTTTTCTAAGTGCAATTCTTGAAACGATGTCGTTTAAAGCAAAGGCAAAAAGCGCAGCCAGTAGAATAGCTGTGAAAAAGGGCCAGAACATAAATGCAAATAGTCCGAAAACAACGGAAATAAAAATTGTTCTGATTATTTTGTGTTTATTTTCGGACGTAATTTTAGTCATGCAGTTACTTAATGAGTGATTTCTTAAGATCTTCTAAGCGATCATCCGCCGGCTTACCGAACCAGATCGACAGCAATTGATCGGCGAAAACTTTCGGGCCGGTAACAGTTTTCATTGTAAGAGAAGCGTCAGTCAGATAAACAGTGGCTGCGGTCGCGTCTGGGGCCCAAGTGAACGTCAGAGAAAAGGTTTCATTTTCTTTGAATTCAGTAATTGCCGAAATTTCTTTAAGAACCTGAGATAATTCAGGTGAAAGTTTCTTTACGTCGATTTCGTTAGCTTTTAAACCGTCTTTGAACGAATCAGAGATTTTTTCGCCCGGTAAATTTCGTACGAAAGTTAAGTGAAGTTGAACCGGACCGGCCTCTTTAATTGAGGCTAAAAATCCTTGTTCGGTCTTCACCAGTTTTTCAGGGTGGGCCGCTAACAACTGCATAACATAAACACGAACCGGAACCAATCCAAAAACCGCTTTCTTGCGGAGTCCGCGAGAAACGGCAGTCATCAGCGATTCGCTTTTGTCGTCATTCTGAAGAATAACGCTCTTAACGAGCTTAGCATCTTCGTAAACCTTCGTCGTGGTTTCAGTTTTTAAAGTTGCGGCTGTTGCCGTTAATGTTGTGAGACTTAAAGTTGCTATAAATAACGTCAGCAAAGTATTCATTGAGGTCCTCCAAAGTTTTTTGTTATCTGACGTACTCTTAGCTCTGGTGTCAAACAAAACACTATCTAGTCGCAAAAAAATGTATTTGATACGCTTATTTCTTAGCTAAGTTGTCATGGTCAACTGAAAAATGCTGGTTTAAGATGAATTTTTACAACCCATCAAGGAGTTATTATGAAGCAAGTATTACACACTGATTCTGCGCCGAAAGCGGTAGGTCCTTATTCGCAGGCCATTCGCATGGGAGATTTTTTATTTTGTTCCGGGCAGATTTCAATCGATCCGAAAACTCAAGAGGTTTTTACCGGCGCCATTCAGCAGCAAACTGAAATGGTTTTAAATAATGTCGAAGCTATTCTGAAAAATTCAAATTTAAATTTCTCACACGTTATCAAAACCACAATTTTTTTAACCAGCATGGCTGATTTTGCCAGTGTTAATGAAGTTTATGCTAAACGCTTTACAAAAGATCCTCCGGCCCGATCAACGGTTGCGGTTGCAGGATTACCAAAGGGCGTAAATGTTGAAATTGAAGTGATTGCCAACTTTGAAGCGAATTAAGGCTAAAAAGCGAAAGCTCGCAGCACTGGTTCTGTTGGTTTTTTTAGGCCTCCTTTTGCGCGAACGCAATGTGGTGCTGCAGACACAGCCCAGTGGTCTTATCGATCATCTTCCAAAAACCGATTGTGGCGTGGTTTTAACCGGGTCGGCCGGTCGACTTCGCGAAGCTTTCGAGATCATTAATCTGGGTAAAATTCATAAGCTGGTTATTTCCGGGGTGTACAAGGGCACGCATC
The DNA here is from genome assembly GCA_043769795.1 of Pseudobdellovibrio sp. Taxonomy (GTDB): domain Bacteria; phylum Bdellovibrionota; class Bdellovibrionia; order Bdellovibrionales; family Bdellovibrionaceae; genus Pseudobdellovibrio. The sequence continues at coordinate 3,468 of JAYVIY010000292.1, forward strand.
TGCATGAGATTTTTCCGCAACTGCCATTTTACCCGGATGTGAAACCTGAAAATATTGTTCTCGAAAAAATTTCACAGAGCACGTTTCAAAACGCCGTTCAAAGTTTACAGGTCAGCCAGATTTTGAAATGTAAAAACATACTTTTAATTACATCGCAGTTGCATATGTACCGTGCGTTCAGAACCTTTAAGGCTGTATTTCCTGAGGATTTCGAAATCAGAACTTTTTCAACGGTGAATGCGCTGAAAGAAGATACTGAATTCACCGTGCTATTTGAAACCGTCAAATCGATGTTTTACTGGCTGACCGGCTACATTCAGATTAATACTTAATTTCGACTTAGGTCGGGCTTAAGTGATTCTTCTTTTGAGCCGATCAGTAAGTCCTATGGGCCAACAAAAAATAAATAATTTAGATCATATTCTCTTTGAAAATGTCAGCTATCAGATCGAAGGTTTGGACCCGGTGTTGGTTCGCGTTGATCTTGATTTTCCGATGGATCAAACGGTTATAATTAAGTCTTCAAATCCGACGCATTCGGTGCATATTCTTGAAATGCTGGCGGGCCGCAAAGAGCCCAAATCCGGCAAGATAAAATGGACCGATGCGGGCTCTTTTGAAAATAAAGAGATCTCGGTTTCGCTGCATGAACTTGTGGCCTGCTATTTTGAATCCAACCGACCTGACCCCAATGTACAGATTGACCGACTGATGGTCAGCACCGGGGCAAGAAAACTAATGATCAGCGAGGCCGTTGATCATTTTGAAATCAATCATCTGATGAGCAAAAAATTCAAAGAGCTTTCTTATGAAGAGCAGAAGTTAATTCTGTTATTGTTACCCACTTTCAAAACCCCACAGATGCTGGTGCTTGAAGACCCCGCTATGGGAATTTCTGAAAAAGTGTTCTTAGATTACCTCGACTGGATTCAGATTTGGCAGCGGCAGGGGCATTTACGTCATATTTTTTTGACGAATAATCACCCAGCAGCAGCGCGTCACCTGGAGGCCAGTTCAATGTATGTTGAAGACGGCCTGATTTATGTCGATGAAAACCTCACATTTAAAAAGATCGTTCACTTCTGAGTTTACAGCAGGGCCTAATCAACTCATAATTTGAGTGATGAAACCTGTGCGCTTAAGTTTTCTTTTTTTAAAAAAATTAGTTCTATCGGGCAGATCCGGCGCCTTAATCAGACGAATTACCATTTTATCTTTTTTTGCAATTGTCTTAAGTATAACGGCTTTTTTTGTGGTGCTTTTTGTAATGAATGGAATGAACAAAAACATTAAAAACCGCATTCTCACAATTGAACCCCACTTAACAACAATTAATAGCCCTGAGCAAGAGCCCGACATTAAAAAGTCTATAGAAAAAGCTCAGGCGGTTCGATACCAGAGCCTTGATCTGATACTTCGCACCATCGACGGGCAGTTCCGCGGCGGTGAGGCCGTAGGTTATACCGCAGAAGGCCTCGAAATCTGGATGCAGCATTTAATGCAGACTAAGAAAGGCAACCAGGAGCATAACTACATCGATGCAAACCTTTCAAATATTTCTCTCGGTGAAAATGAAATCGCAATCGGCGTTGATCTGGCTCGCTCGCTGAGTTTGCTTGAAGGCGACGAGCTGACGTTGATTCCACCGGATACTTTGCTTTTAAGCTCGCTGGAAACGCCGATTTTTCAGAAAGTCACTGTCAAAAGGATTATAAATACCGATCTTTATGATCTCGATTCAAAACTTATTATTTTTAATTCAGAAAAATCACTCAAGATCTTTTCAAAAACCCTCAGTCGTCGCACCGGAACACATATTTGGTTTGATTCAGTTGATAAAGCGGAACCCACAAAAAAGTTTTTAGCGGGCAAAAATATTATTTCAGAAACTTGGCAGGAAAAAAATTCAGATCTTTTCTTTGCGCTTAAAATGGAAAAGTTAATGATCGGAACTTTTTTGGGGCTTGCAGGTTTAATTGCGTCGTCGAGTATATTAACCGTATTGGCGCTTCTGATGTCGCAGAAGAAACGCGACATTGCCATAATTAAAACTCTGGGGCTTTCACAAAAAAGAACCTTGTGGCTTTTTACTCAGATCGGGCTCTTGATTTCGGGCGGAGCCATTTTACTAGGCTCATTTCTCGGAGTGGGTGCCAGTATATATATTCAATACAATCCGATCAACGTACTGCCGAATATTTATTATGACTCTTCGATTCCGGCTTTTGTGGATTTTAATATGGTAATTGTTGTTGTGGGTATTTCTGCATTACTGGCACTTTTCGGTTCGTATTTTCCAGCCCGTGCCACACTGAAAATTCAGCCGGCAATTTTACTCAAACAAAAAAACTAAAAACTGGTCCCTTTAATTGCAGATAGTTTAGAAAGTCAGTTTCTTTGAATACGCAAATCAGAAGTCCCATCCGAAAATCGGACTATTTCAAGAACTGCGTCGTATTCATTCACTGCTGACCGGTTAAATATTAAGTATGTCACGACTTATGACCTGCGCCGGCCATCATGTTCCAGCGACAACCTTCCGGAGGGTCGCCTCGATTCCCCGGTGTGATGGCTTTTTTAATTTTTCGACATTCAGTTTTGGCTCGAATCTCTAATAAAATAAGATCACAAAGCTTTTGAAAAAAACCAGAGTTTCTATTCCGAATTGCGCCCCCTAAAGTTGAATCCGGTATGCCAAGCGTTGAATCAACATCGCGATAAGATCCCAGATGAAAAACGAAGCATAAGATTAAAGCATTTGTTAGCTCCCAAGTTGTCAGGTCTCGAACTCCGTTGTGGCGTTCCATTTATCGACCAATACGTTAAATTTTTTCTGATCAATGAGCTTAAAAAGTGGCGTGCCACACAATATTTCTTCACTACAGACCCCTCTTCAAGATTGCAATATAAATATTGCAATCTTGAAGAGGGGTTGCAAAAGAAATTATGAAGAAATTAACAGACGTGGAATTGAGAAAAGCATTTAGATATTGGCTCATGAAATAGACAGCAAGGGAGGCTGAAGAACCCCTTCGCCCATTTTTATCTGAGAAGATAAAACCTTTTGTTATTGGCGAGCAGGGCCAACTTAAGACGGCTCGCAAAGGGCTTTTCTTATCTGCCGCGTGCGAATTGGTTTATACAATTAGACCAAAAAGCATAAAAAATTTCTCAACTATTATTTGGGAAATATTATTGCCGTCATCGCTCCTCGATTCATGGATAAAAAAATGTGACCCAAAAAAGAGTGGAGAAGCACTGGCTCACATCGCAAATAAATTTATGAATGATCCAGGATTTCGTAAAAACAGGGGTGGTCACAAAGGGCAAATAAGTAAAATCAAGCCAACGGCTTGAATTTATTAGAAAATAAACCGGTCAGCAGTGTTATTCGTTAGGAAAACACGTTTGATATCTAGATATTTAAAAGGATCAGTAAACAATTAAAGGGGCCAGCTTAAAAAAACTAAACGCTCACGTTGAATTCGCGTAGGGCCTGATTCAAAGATGTTTTCTTGTTCGTAGACTCTTGTCTTTGCCCGATGATCAGTGCGCAGGGTACGCCGAAGGTTCCGGCAGGAAAGTTTTTGTTTTCGACTCCCGGAATAACCACTGAATTAGCCGGCACTCGGCCCTTCGTGATTTTGGGCCCTGAAGCCCCAGTCACATCGATGATTTTTGTTGAAGAAGTGAGTGTGACTCCGGCGCCAAGTACTACACCCGGTTCTAAGTGAACGCCTTCAACGACGATACAGCGGCTGCCAACGAAGCACTCATCTTCGATGATGACGGGCTGGGCCTGAGCAGGCTCAAGCACGCCGCCGATTCCCACTCCGCCGCTCAAGTGAACGTTCGCGCCGATCTGAGCACAAGATCCCACAGTGGCCCAAGTATCGATCATGCTGCCACTTCCGACAAAGGCTCCGATATTAATATAAGAAGGCATGAGTATGGCCCCTTTAGAAATGAAACTTCCGAATCTTGCAACTGCTGGAGGAACTACTCTTACGCCTTCAATACCTTTCCATTTTTTCACCGGAACTTTATCAAAATAATTGATGTTTTCATTATCAATCAAAACATTTTTCTGAGTCCTGAAATAAAGTAAAATCGCTTTTTTAACCCACTCGTGGGTTATCCAGTTATCTTCTATTTTTTCGCAGACTCTGATTTCACCTGAATCTAACTGCGCAATCACGCCGGCAATGATTTGCTGGTCGTCCGGTGAAATATCGGCTGCGGCTTTTTCGAAAAGTTCATTGATTTTTGTTTTCACTTGAAGGTGTTTCCTTATCTGTTTCGGAGACGTTCGGTTTCTTTTAGTCCAGCAATGATTGCCGGAACATGAACCCGGATAACCTGGTCAAATAAAATATCTCTTTCGATTTCATAAGTGAGAGTCGGAATTTTATTTTCAAGGCCTGCGTAGGTGCCCAGTGATCCGGGAGTAGGGTAGCCGATATCGGGCTCAATTGTATAACCTGTGAGTTTTGCAATGGCTTCCGCTTCAGGAACTTCTCCGTTGGTATTAAGCATCGGGTTCCATGAGTGCAATGATATTATTAATGCTGTTTTATTTTCTTTGAGCCAGGTCACTAAGGCCTGGTTTTCTTTTTCGCTGAGCGCATTGGGCCCCGGATTGTATCTTTCTTTTGCGGCGATCGGCGACCAGTCTTTGGTTGGCAAGTTGCGGTTAAGATCGACCTTGTTAGAATTTCCGCGAGTTTTAAGCAAAACACCTTCGGGATTGAATTCAGGAATTAAAGTAATATTCAGATCCAGAGAAAATTTCTGTCGGAAGACCTCAAGCAGGCCACGGGCGGCAACAACGCCTTCGGGCTCGTCGCCATGCACTCCGCCGATGATTAAAACGTGGGCTTTTTTTTCCGAAAAAGCCGCCGGTTTGAAGCGGTAAGCATGAACAGGTAAATTTAATTTGGTTTCAGCGAATTTGAACATTTCCATACGGGCCATATTCGTGCAAAATACTTGGAATGTCACGCAAGCTTTTAGAATATCAGAATCAAGATCTTTACTTCGGATTAAAACCTTCAAGGCTCAGCGACTTTGTTACTGACTACAAACAGCCGATTATTATTTATGATTTGAATATAATTAAAGAACGTATTCATTGGATTCAGAACTGGAAGCGACTAGGTCAATTGCACTATGCTGTTAAAGCCAATTTCAACCTCGATATATTGAAGCTGATTAAATCGTTGAAATGCGGCGTGGATGTGGTTTCTGTGGGCGAAATAAAAAGGTCGTTAGAAGCCGGTTTTTCTATGCAGGATATTATTTTTTCGGGCGTCGGAAAATCAAGAGCCGAATTGAGCTGGGCGATCGAACAGGATATCTACCAGATTAATGTAGAAAGTTTATCGGAAATTAAAAAAATAAGTATTCTGGCAAAAGAATTGAATAAAACGGTGAGCCTCG
>JAYVIY010000293.1:0-3348 GCA_043769795.1 Pseudobdellovibrio sp.
AGTATTTATGGCAGGACGTTTTAAACCTACAATTAATCATAGCTCAGAATTTGAACTGGATCTGGCTCCGCTGCTAGCGGTGATGGTGAAGCTGGTACCCGTTCTATTGGTCTCATCGGCGTTTGTGCAGATGATGATTATCGAAACAGAACTGCCGCAAGTGGTACAGGAAGCCCTGGCGAAACAGGAAAATAATCCGAAACCCACAAAGGTGGTGCTTTCGCTCGATAAAAAAGACGGCATCAACATTGTCATCAATGAAAACGGTAAAGAAACTGTAAAGCAAATTAATATGAACGCAAAAAAAGAATTTGATTTCGACAAGCTTTATTTGACTCTGCAGGAAATAAAGAAGGCCTATCCGCAAGTCTTTAAAATTGAATTCAATCCTTCGGCGACTGTTCAATATAAAGATATCGTTAAAATGATGGATGAGGTCCGCAAAAGTAAGACGGCCGATGTGCGTTTTCCAGTTAAAGACGAAAAGACCGGAGAAATGACCAGCACCGAGTACATGTTTCCGGAAGTTGTTTTCAGTAACATGTTGGAAGGTTAACTTATGCGAACACGATATAAACCGGCAATTAAAAAAAATCAGTCATTCACTCTTAATATCACCTCGATGACGGATATGTTTACCATATTGTTAGTTTTTCTACTACAGACTTTCGCATCGGCCGATGTGCAGATTGACCCGATAGAGGGTTTGAGACTTCCTACTTCGAACACCGATAAGAACCCAGTTATGGGCGTAAAAATTTCAGTTAGTCGCGACGCCCTTACCCTCGATAAAGAAGTTTTAGCGAAAATTAAAAATGAAGATATAGAAATTTCGGCCATCGACTCTAATGATAGTAATTTTATAAAGCCGCTATTTGCGGCACTTCAGAAAATTAATAAAGAGGCCACAGGTAAGGACAAGCCTGGAAAAGTTCTCTTTCAGGCCGATCAGGACATACCCTATTCAACTCTCAGGAAAGTGATGTACACCGCCTCGATGGCGGGCTTTCCTAACTTAAAACTGGTGACAGTTGCAGGAAACTAAATGAAATTATTAATTTCAATATTTTTAACAGCGCTTCAGCTTTCGGCCGCACAGGAAAATCTTAAAGGATTACTTCCTGAGGTGAGACTGAACCCGGACTCAGAAGAAAAAAATCAGGAAAAATCATTTAATTCTGAAATTTTAATTACCAAATCTGAAAACAAAGCCATTGAAACCCTAACAAAAATCATTAAAAAAAATGCTGACCCCAGAGAAGAAGCCAACCTGAGGTATCGATTGGCCGAACTTTACATGCGCCGTGCGAAATCAGGGCGATTCTTCGATTTGGATCTGCAGTCAGAAAATAAACTTAAAAAAATCGGAATTAATAACCAGAAAGCCACTGATTCACTAAAACTAGCCTTACAAGTTTATGATCAAATACTCGTGCGTTTTCCGAAATACCGCGATCTTGATTATGTCCTTTTCAATTCGGCGCTGGCCCGTCTGCAGTTAAAACAGATCGATAAGGCAAAATCACAGTTTACGCAGCTGATTTCGCAATTTCCGGAGTCGCTACTTATTCCGGATGCACTGCTTGAGTTCGGTGAAACACTTTACAACCAGCAGAACTTTATTTCAGCTTTAGAAAAATTTAAAGCCCTTGAGAAGTTTCCGACATCTCGGGCCTACCCATATGGTCTCTATAAATCCGCTTGGTGCTATTACAATCTGAAAAACACTGAACAGGGAATCAACCAGCTTCTATTGGTTGTTAAACAGAACCCCGCCGATTCTAAAGACGAAAAAAAATATAACCTCCGCAAAGAATCACTACGGGATCTGACCCTATTTGTCGGTGAATCTCTGGCTCCGAATCAAGTCTTCGGTTTCTTTCATAAAATCACGACCGAAGAAGAACTAGGCGAAATTATAATGGCTTTAGCCGGTCTTTACGAATCGCATTCGCGCTTTAAAGAGATCAGTGTTTTCTTACGTGAATTCATCAATTACTTTCCGACAAGCAGCCACACGCCGAAGTGCTATACAAAACTGATCGAATCTAATGAGACTTTGAAATTGCGGCCGGCAGTGATTGATACCCTAACCGAAATGTCGGAGTTCTGCGCAAAAAATAAAGCCGATGCCTCTTGTCTGGCTGAGTTCAGAAAAATCAGTCTGGAAATTTCAAAAAAATGGTGGGACATCTGGCTTAAAAATAAGAGCCACACTGAGTTTTCGAATCTAACTCAAAAGGCATTCGAAAATTTGCTCTCGCTTGATTCACCGGAACAGCCTGATTCGAAATCAAGATTTGCCTATGCTGAACTTCTGTTTCAGATGGGTCAGTTTGAAAAGGCCAGTCAGAATTATGAGACCGTGTCTATGCATCCGAAACTTGACCGCACTCTAGGTCATGACGCACTTTACGGAGCTTTGTTTTCAATAGAGAAAATTCTTGATAAAAAGGAAGACTCAGCTGTAATTGAACGTCAGAAACTTCTCGGCCAGCGTTATCTTAAGGAGTACACCAACGGCGAACATTTAGTTGAAATTCAGTACAAACTGGGTTTTGTCGCTTACAAACAGGCGGACTATGACCAAGCGCTCGTCTACATAAAACCTTTGTTGGTGGCTGTTAATTACGAAATGCTCAGGTTAAAATCTGAAGACCTCATTCTCGATATTTATAACATCAAAAAGGATTATGTTACAATTCAGGCTTCGGCAAAAGACATTCTTAAACGCACGAAAGATTCAGCTCGCGCCGAGAACTTAAAGAAAATTATCGAAGAAGCGCATTATTCTCAGATTCAGAAAGAAGCACAGAATCTTCCGGTGTTGAAGCAGATCGAATTACTGGTTTCTTTTTCAGCTGATCACCAAGATACCAAGCTTGGACGCGAAGCCTACTGGCAAAGTATTTCCATGGCTTACTCAAAGGGCTTTGATGTAACCGGGGCCAACCTGAGCCTCAGTTTCTTAAAACAGTATCCCGATGACAAACGACGCCTGGATGCACTTAAAGAAGCCACAAAAGCCTACCTTGATTCAGGAGATCTTAAACTCGGCATCAAAACTCTCCAGGTACTTTCGGAGATCGACAGCGAGAACTCGCTGAAAAACTTTGAACTCAATTGCGAGCTCTTAAAGATCGACGGTCAGAAGGCCGAAAGTCGAAAGTGCTTTAAGTCTCTTTTCGGAAAAGTCGATAAATCAAAGAAAGCCGCAGTTCTTGCACGGCTGATCAAAACCATTGATAACAAGAGCAGCGAATATCTTGAAATTCAGAATCAAATTTTAAGTATGAACATCGAACCCTATGCCACTGAGATTTTGATCGTTCAGGCGAAGACCCTGCT
>JAYVIY010000294.1:0-3347 GCA_043769795.1 Pseudobdellovibrio sp.
GTTGTAAAAAACGGCTCCATCATACGCTCTGCCACGTTCGGCGAAATTTTTGGTCCCGAATCCACAACTTCGATCAAGAAATTTCCATCTTCAAGACTAACCCCTACTCGAGTCCAACCATGAGTTTGATTTTGAGTAGCATCAAATGAATTATTCAGAAGGTTAACAAGAACTTGAACAATTTCAGCCGGTCTTGCCAGCGTGCGATCAAATTCTAAAATTTTAGCATCGACAACGACATCAAGCTTAATATTTTTTTCACGAAATCGCTCTTTTGCAATTACATAAGCTTCTTCCACTAAACTCAAAACATCGACCTCTTCAAATGGATCATTACTCGAGTTTCGCGAAACTGACTTAAGCGAACGTACAATTTTTTCGATGCGAATACAATTTTGCTCAATCGAATCCAGATCTTCGTTAAGCTTTTTATCTGTTGTTTTTTCTTTTGCCAGAAGCGCTCGGCCTCGAATAATGGATAGTGGATTATTAATTTCGTGGGCAATGCCCGCCGCCATTTCTCCGAGTGAGGCCATTTTTGATTGAGCCAGCAAAGAGGCCTGAATTTGTTTGAGATCGGTAATATCTCTGACGATTCCAACAATGATCTTTTCATTTTCAGACACACTTAAAGGTGTTTTTTTGGTTAAGACAATTCGCGGACGTCCTGCACTATCGACAACGAGTTCTTCGCTTTGAAGGGCCTCTAGTGCATTAAAAACTTCATCATCCTGTTGCCAAAATCGATCAGCAACATCCTTTGGAAAAAATTCGTAATCGCTTCTGCCCACAAACTTGTCTTTTGTCATGCCAACAAATTTTTCGTATTCGCGGTTGGCATAGATCACCTCGTGCCTATCATTCTTTACAAACAAGGGGTCGGGAATGATATCCAAAACTGAATCAGTAAATCGGTTCGAATTTTTAACATCATATTGCAGAAGCATAGGCGAAATATCTTCCCAGCAAAGACCTTCAAAACCCGTCAAGTTTCCCTCAGTGAAAATCCGTGCACCGCTGGCGCGAATTCTCTTTACCCTGCCGCTTTTGAGACAAATTCGATAAAAGAGATCTACTTTTGCATCGCTTTGCAGAAATTGTTCAAAATACGCCTGCACACGCAGCTGATCGTCTGCATGTAAAAATTCAAACCATTCGTTGAGTGTTCCTTCGTATTGCCCTTCGGGCAGCTCATATAATTTTCGGTAATTTTCGTCCCAGTATATTTTACCAGAAGCCAGGTCTAACTGACTGAATCCCATGCTGGCGTTGGCAATAGCATTTTGATATTTTTTATTTGTTATTTCGCTTGAGTACTCGATACCAAAACCTTATTGCGAAATTTGCAGGTGACGGAAATCGTCGCCTTAGCCAACTGTAATTATTGGGTTCGGCACAGTCAAGTGCTACAATTTAGGATCTTTTTTGCAGTCTTTAGAATCGGGTAAATAGATTCTTCTTTATTTCCAAGCCGTAACAGGGTAAACCGCTATCCGTAGGTGGTTTTCATGAAATTATTAATTCTTGCTCTAGGAATGTTTGTTATGTCTGCTTCATCTTTTGCAACAGAAAATGTTACGCTGAAAACGTCAAGAGGCAGCGAGGTTCATGTCACCCTCCACATCCCTCAAGGATCCAATCTTCCAGCTATTGTTGTAGCCCCCGGCCAGAGTTGTAATTCTAAGGGAGCACTATTTGAAACGCTAGGAAATTTAGGCGATGGTGAAAAACTCGCTGTTGTGAGATTTGAGTGGAGTTATTGCAATTCGAATCCGTCTCAGCCAACTCCCTCAGCAGATTTGAAAAATGAAATCGAAGATTTTAAAACTGTTTTAGAATTCGCAAAATCTCATGCAGCTATTGATAAAAATAGTATTATTCTCGCAGGCAAATCATTGGGTAGTCTTGTATCCTATTCTGTATTTGCAAATGAACCAAGCGCTAAGGGATTAATTCTTTTTACGCCGATTTGCTCTTACACTACGGATGACAACGGAAACCTGCTGCCTGAACCGCTAAACGTTTGCGATGACAATTATCCTAAAATCAAAGAGGATAAGCGGCCCGTTTTGATGACAATGGGTAATGGCGACAGCCTTTGTTTAATTCCGGTCCTTTATGATTTTTTAAAAGATTCTAAAGGCAATATTGCAATTGTAGTTGCTGGCGGCGATCATGGCTTTCGAAGCAAAGATTCGGCTGGAGCCGTAGATAAAGCCAAAACTCAAAAGAATATTAATTCGGTCGTCACTTCGGCTCTGAATTGGGTTTTATTGAATTTGTAAAAAACTGGTACCTCGGAATTTATCAATCAGCCAGTGATCAAACAGCGATCTCATGGCGAGTAATTGCCGACAACATCCCCGTAGATCCAACCTTTGCCACCGCCGTGGCGCATTTTGCCAGACACGGAGTTGTTCTTAACGATGAGCTCTAAAGTGCCCACATCGTGGATTCCACTTTCTTTTATGTTGAGAACGCTCATTGAACCATCGTTTGCAACACGCCCGACAACGGTGAAGTTTGGTGTGCCATGGATGATAACATTGCTTGAAATCACAACCCCGTTAGCGTCCGTTTTCAACTCAAATGCTCCCTGCATGTAAATACCACCATCCAAGCCGCCGCCGTCCTTGTCGCCATTAGCACGATTTCTATCGCGCATAGCAATTCGCTCAGCTTGCGAAGGCGGATTAACCACTCCACTAATTTTTGCTGCTAGCGTGTTTGATTTGACAGAACTGGTATTTCTCGCGCCCGCGTTTGCACTTGAGTTATTTGCCAACGGGTTGATGGCCGATACAACTTTATTAATCCATGTTTTGAGTTTACCGGTAACAGCCCCGTAAGCGAGTGTTGCTAAAACTGCATACTTTGCAATTGTACCAAAGCTCGGCAAATCAACATCGCTATTTTTTGAGGATTTGGCAGTGTCGACCGAGTTCTCTGCAAAACCCCTGGGCTCAACTACAGCTGGAGCAGGAGCTGCAGCCTGTGCTTTCACCGAATCATTTACATTCAGTAAGGGCGCCTCCGTACTTGCCATCGAACGCTGATTTGGTTGCACAGAAATATCGGGATTGGCCGTAGCCTTGGCCATTTCATGAGCCCCATCCGCATTCAACTCAGAGGAAGGCATTACGACCGCGCTACATTTACTACTGTCATAGCGCTCGTCAGAAGGCGAGCAGGTACTAAAAGATTTCAATGCTTTTGAAGTAGATTCGGCGCTAGGCTCATTACAACCTGATTTAAATTCTGGGCCTGTGCGATCTTCCTTACATAAATTCACAATATTTTTTTTAATATCGGTATCAAGCTTTTCAATTTTCTCTTCTGATAGCTTC
>JAYVIY010000295.1:0-3335 GCA_043769795.1 Pseudobdellovibrio sp.
ATGGCAAAAGCCACTCTGAACAGCGAAACATTTAACATCGGAAATTCGCTGAATATCAACCCGAAAATTTCTTACAATGAATCGAGTTATTTTTTTCCGGTGGGCGAAACCCGCTCGGCGTCGCGGCGTTACCTGCAGTTCGAAGTGAACACCCGAACAAAATTTTTTAATATTTACGATTCTGATTATGCCGCTTCCGGCGAAAAGTACAAAAATGAAATCATCCCCGAAATTAAGTATTCAAATATTCCGTGGATTCAGCAGGATGAAAGCGCCTTCTTCGGCGCGGCCAATGTTGCCGAGGCACCCTACTCCACTCGTAATATTATCGCCGACACTGATCTTAACAACAGTGGCGGAATACTCTATGATTATGATGATCGGGTTTACGACAGACATGTTCTTTCTTTTTCGCTACTCGACCGGCTGGTCAGAAAAAAGAGAAAAGACAATACATACAAAACCGTACTTAACTTCAGATTGACTCAATCCTATGATCTGTATCGCGCGAAATTTTCTGCAAATGGTGGTCCGAGCTCAAGTGAACAGCCTTTGTCGGATCTGGCCGGCACCCTTTTACTCGATCTCGATCAAATTCAGAGTTACACTCAGATTAATTATTTCCCGTATCTTTCGGCCACGAATACTATTACTACCTTAAGTTACCTCAATGAAAATCAACAGTATTTCAAGATTGGTCTTGCCAGTAACCGAACACAGGAACCGAAACAGGATGACGTCTCGTTTGCAATTGGTTTTGTTTCAAATTATGTGAATGTACTGACAGGCGTGATTTTTGATGCCAGCCCTGATCGCGACAGCTCTTCAAGATTAAAAAAATTCTCATTAATAACTCAGCTTAAACCACCCGGTGAGTGTTGGGCTGTGAACTTTTACCGTGACCAGAAGGTCGGTTTAGAGGCGGAGTGGAAGATCAAATTCGATTTCTCTTTTGACGGCAAACCGACAAAAGTAATTCCTCCGGCTGAACTCAACATAAACTGATCAGTCGACTTTGGCTTGGGCTTGACCCCGAAAGCGATTAATCAATATAATGTTAAATATAGAAAAGAGGACGCGATGACACTCAATATCTTCAGAACTATTTTAATTGTTTTGGTTCTTTCTCTTTCAGCGATTACAACCCAGGCAGAAAAACGAGGCGACCCGTCTGTAGCTCCTGCCCGCCCAACGACGAGCGGCACTTCCATTCGAATTCTAGCAAATTACGATTTCATAATGACCTCCCCTGGTGATTTAAATACTCAGCGTGCTGGTAACCTCTGGAATTCAACGACCGCAACTCAAGGGACCTTCAATAATATGAATGGCTTTACACTTGGTGCGGGTTATTCCGTTAAACAAGGAGTTTTGGGAGTTGAATACAGTCATGCTTTGCAGGAATTGGCGAATACACTGATTGCACCGGGAACTTATTCAGTAAAAGACAGTATCAATTACGACACTATTTATCTCACTTACGACTGGCTTTACACAAAGGCCGCCAACCAATCTTATGAGTTGGGACTGGGTATCGGTCAGGCTATTAAATTTCAGTTTCACAATCTTTTCACCACCGGGGCTGTGACCGAAGATCTTTATTGGCAGGCGACTCCGGTCGTATTTAAGCTCAGGGCGCATTATAATTATCACTTTTCAAGCAACGTAAAACTTCGACTTGGCGCCACCTATGAATTGGCCTCGAGCTCCTCCATGAAAGCGGATTCCAATCACCCTACAATTACGATTAATGGTTCTGGTGTAGTTTCAGGACAACCCTTACGCAATGCAACCGGCTCTGACACGAAAGTTGATATTTCAGGTTTCAGATTGAGTGCAGGCTTAGTCGTAGCTTTCTAAGAAACATCGACGAAAGTAATTTGGTTTTTTTGGTCTACCCAAGCAACTAACACCTTGAAGTTAAAAGTTTTAAATCGGTTTGAAAAAAAGATAAAATTTTTTCTAAGCCCCGTAAGCTGTTTTTCCTGAATGCGGCCAAAAGCACGCCAAGAATCGTTCAGCGTTTTAACTTCAATTAAGAGAACCTGCTCGTCTTTTTCGAAAATGAGATCGATTTCGGCAATGGGGGTTTTTAATCGGTGAAAGGCCAAGATCCAGTTGTTTTTTTCTAAGAGATTAATAACGCCCATTTCAGCATTGAAACCTCGATGTTGGGCCCTATTTGATGAATTCTTTAACCCCGCTGAAACTTTGACGATGCCACTTGCTAGGACCAAAGGCTTCAATCTGGCGCCGGTGAAAGAGGGTTCCGTAGCCTTTGTGTTTTTCAAAGCCATAGTCTTTAATTTCGCCGGCTAATTTTCTCATAAATTGATCTCGTGCGACCTTTGCTGCGATAGACGCTGCAGATATCAGTCTCAGTTTTTCATCGCCTCTGACGATAGCCCGCTGTTCGAATGAGCCCAAATTCGGAACTATATGCAGCCCATCAACCAGAATGGTTCCGGATTTGATTTTAAGAAGTTGAACGGCCCGTCTCATAGCTAGAAGCGAGGCCTGAAGTATATTAAGTTCGTCTATTTCTTCAACGCTGGCCCAGCCGATGGCTACAAAATGATGTTTGTGAATACTCAAAGACAATTCGCTTCGGCTTTCTTCTTCAAGTTGCTTTGAATCTTTGTATTTTCTGACATCTTTTGTAGAACTAAAGATGACCGCAGCAGCCGTAACCGGACCTGCGAGACAACCGCGCCCAACCTCGTCGACCCCTATTAATGGAGTCGGCAAGCTTGAGAAATTGATTTTTTTCATTCAGTATATTTTAAATTAAGATTTTGATTCAGTAGCAGCTAATTCAGACTCAATACGAGCTGCTTTACCATCTAATCCACGTAAGTAGTAAAGTTTTGCACGTCTTACTTTACCGTGACTCACAACTTCAACAGACTCGATAGCCGGTGAGTTGAACGGGAACGTTCTTTCAACGCCTACTCCTGCAGAAATCTTACGTACTGTAAAAGTCTTATGAGCGTGACCTTGAATTTTAGTAACTACACCTTTGTAAAGCTGAACACGTTCTTTTTCACCCTCGATAACTTTAACATAAACGTTAACGGTATCACCGGCGCTGAAAGCAGCCAGTTTTGTATTTGCGGTTTTTGAAGTTACGCGCTTAACGAGATTAGTTTCTTTACCGGCAAAGCTCGAAACTGTAGATTTTTTAGTTTTTGCTTTTGTCGTCTTAGTTGCTTCTTTAGTTTTAGCCTTAGCCTTTGCCATTTTAAATCCTTCGTTAATTTAAGAGAATATGAATTATCACGATCCCAGTAGGCGGTCAAGACAGATACTGACCGCAGATCTTACGCTTAAATGCC
>JAYVIY010000296.1:0-3323 GCA_043769795.1 Pseudobdellovibrio sp.
AATTTGTCTCAATCTGACTCAAGTTTTCTAAATTTTCCTCCGATGAGTTGAGCAAGGAAGCCATGAATGGCGACTTGATTCAACCAGGAGGTAGAGATGTTTATACAAGGAAATTTACAGGCCGTTTTCGATGCCCTTTATTCAGTCGGCGCAATTGATCCCGTTCTCGGAATGGACTGGGAAAAAATAAACTCTGAAATGTCGCGCTCTCCGCAATTAGTTTATCGGGCCTGCGCATCAGTTAATGCCTGCGCCGGAAATCCTGAACTATTGGTTGAAGCGCTACGAAATTTAGAACCTAACTTATTAAATTATGTCGCCTTGGAGGTAGCTCGTGAATTCTGTGAATTTCAAGATCGCAAAGAGCTTCACTAGAAGTTTTCTATTCGGTTTTTTCTTTTTCGTGCAAGTCAAAGTGCATGCAGAGGCAAAGCCGGAAATAAAAGCTGAGATAACGGTGCCGCAGACCGAAGCCAAGGTCACGACGCCGACGTCAGCGGTTATAACCAAACCCACTGAAACGGGGAGCAAGCAGAAAGACGATGAAATTTTGCAAGCAATAAGAAAAGCCGTTCAGCCCGTAGAGCCAACAAAAGAAATCGTTATTCTGAATACAGAAACCGGTTTTATTCCTGAAAAAATCAGAGTTAAAAAAGGCGAGGCTTACAAAGTTCATGTGGTGAATTTGAACATGAAAGAGAAGAACGTCAGCTTTCTGATGGATTCTTTTACGCAGTCGCATAATACAATTTTCGGGATCAAAAAAACTTTCAATATTGAACCGCAGATTGAGGGCGTTTATTCATTTCAATGTCCTGAAACCGGTTTGCAAGGGCAGTTGGTTGTGGTTAAAGAAGCTGATTCGAAACACAAGTTGGCCTCTGATCCTGAGTAATAAACTAGAGGCGTAATTGAATGAGGATCTATGTCAGAAGATAATTCAAATTTTAAAGAAGTGATCGAACGGGCCCTCGGACCCGTTCAGGAATATTTAAATGACCCCGGTGTCTCTGAGGTTCTTATTAACGGACCCAATCAGATTTTTGTGGAGCGCAAAGGTAAGCTCGAGCTGACCACCGCTAAGTTTCCGGATGAAGATAATCTGCAGGCCGCCATTAATACGATCGCACAATCAGTGGGTCGTCGAATTAATAAAGAGGAACCGCGCCTCGACGCGCGCTTACCGATTATCAAAGGTTCGCCGGCCAGCGGATCGCGTATTGCGGCGGTTCTTCCGCCCATTTCGCGTCAAGGCACAGTTATAAGTATACGTAAATTTACCGCCAGTAAAATTTCTCCTGCCGATTACATTAAATGGGGAACAATTTCTCCTGATGCCTGGATGTTTATCGATCTTTGTATGTTTCTCGGGAAAAATCTGATCGTGAGCGGCGGTACCGGTTCAGGTAAAACCACTTTGCTCAGTCTGCTGTGCTCCCGTATTCCGAAAGGTCAGCGGATACTCGTCATTGAAGACTCGTCTGAATTGCAGATTGATTATGAACATGTTGTCAGATTCGAAACCCGCCAGGCCGACATTATGGGTAAGGGCGAAGTAACTATAAAAGATTTATTAAAAAGTGCTCTGCGCCTGCGGCCCGACCGAATTATCGTGGGTGAAGTTCGTGGCAGTGAAGCGCTCGAGCTCATCAGTGCGATGAATACCGGTCACAAAGGCAGTATGGGTACCGTGCATGCGAATACTCCTGACGATGCGATTGTTCGTCTTGAGGCACTGGCTGCTGGTGGTGATGCAAAAATCAGTGAAAAAGCCCTTACTTCTCAGGTGGGTTCGGCTATTGAAATTATCGTACAGATTTCAAGGTATTCGGATGGTTCAAGAAAAATCGGTACTATTTCAGAAGTTCGGGGTGTAGATGAAAAAAATAAATACATCGTCGTTCCAATATTTGATATTCACAAACTCACGCGTAGAGCGGATGGAACACTCGAAGGTGGAATTATGCCCACTGGAAATATTCCTTCTTTTTATCAGGAAATCATCGACAACAAAATTAACTTCCCGTTGACAAAATTTCAGAAAATTAAGGCGGCTTAATTTATGAGTCAATTTTTTATTATTCTATTTTTATCTGTGCTGACTTTTGCCATCGAAGTTAACCAAAGCATTGAACTAACTGATTATATGAATGCGCGCTATTCAGCACGCTTTTCCAAAGAAGATCAGAATATTCAGGGGCAGTTGGCAAAAGGGACTCAGGGTAAAGTGATGGAAATCAAAACGTTTTCGTCTGGTAACTCGGGCTTGCTCATTCAGGTGAATGACGGCGAATTTAAAAATCAAAAGGTCTGGGTTTACTACAATAAAACCACTCCAACGATGAAATTACTCGATGAAGCCAAAAAAGAAACCATGGATGCGGTTCAGGCCGATGCGGTTCATACTACTCTGCCGACTCCTGTTCGGAAAATTCCGGTAACTCCTCGGGCCGTCGTTGAACAAGTGGACCAGGTCAACCAAGAATTAGCGAAGCTAAAAACTGAATTACAACCTCCGCCGGGCGAATGTGAAGCCTGTAGTAAAGCCAGCCCCGGGCAATCGGGTGGATTGCCGGAGTCTTCATTGCCGATCAGTGCTTCTGTTACGGCTGCTGGCCATTACAACGCGCGCATAAAATGTTCGTACAAAAGTGATCAAAAAATGAATTTAGCGGGCAACATCGAGCTCGAAATTGTTAATAACAAAGTGAAAAAATTAAACGCCAGTGTTAACGGCTGCACGGTTAACTTAAAAAACTTTAAACAAATCGATATGCCGGGCACAACGAATGTCGTCCTTGAAGACGTTAACGGGTGTGCGGTTTCGATCACAAGTAACTTAAAAATAAAGGCGCCCAGTGCTCCAGTTTTGAACTTTGCAATGGTGCCCACTTATGACTGCGTAAAGAGCTGTCCAAAGATAGAAAAGGCCTTTTGGCAGTTCGAGATGAATCCTAATTCGCAGACTTGCTATTAATTGCCGCTTCTTGCGGCAATATCTTTCCGGTCAAGCGTATTGCTTGCATGCAACCTTGCTCTCTACTAAGTTAGCAACGTGCAATTCAGCTGTAAAATAACCCATGCGATTTTGACTTATTTAGAATCTGAAAAGGTAGATTTATCGGCTTACTTTTCAGAAACCGATGTGCCTTGGGAACTCTTGCGTGATTCCTCTTACTGGATGCGCGCCCCCGACATGGAGGCCTTTCTTGAGCGCCTTAATTTAAAAACTGAAACTCTGATCAATGCGGGACACAGAACCCCGAAAAATCGTGTTTGGGGAGTTCTCGACAGCGTGCTGCGCATGATGCCGCAGCCTCAAG
>JAYVIY010000297.1:0-8812 GCA_043769795.1 Pseudobdellovibrio sp.
CTCAGAATATGAGAATTTTCACCTCGAAACAACAAAACCGGCATTTTAAAAGAACTGAGTTCGCGCCAACGGTCTTGATTGTGGTTTTCTCTGGCAGTCTCAATGATTGCCTGTTTAGAGAATCTCCAGTCAAAGACCCCACTTTCTTTTTCTTCGATATTTGCTTGTAGAAAAGTCAGTAAAACTTTCGGGTTTTCACTGGGCGTGAATAATTCTAAGAATTTATGCTCAAAAAAAGACTTTACGTCCTCGCGGGAACTAAATGGTGTTGGTACTAAATTAAGCATTTTTTCATAGTATTTATATGAATCGGCAAGAACATCTGCACCCATATCTTCGAGAGTGAGAGTTCTCACTTTTTCAGGAAATTTATCGGCAAAAACCATTGCAACACGAGCCCCCAAAGAGTGGCCAACAAGATGAAAATGATCCCAACCTAATTCTTGGGTGATTTTGTGCAAGTCTTCAGCAAAATCTTTGAGAGAATATCCGCTTGCGGGCTTAAATGAACGCCCGTGCCCTCGTTGGTCAAAGATCAGGCACTGAAATTGATCTTCTATTCTGTTGGCAATTTTTCGCCAATTGGCAGAAAAGGCCATAAGACCATGCAGGAAGACCACTCTTTGCTGAGTATTCGTGCCCAAAACTGAATAATTAAAATTATCTATGTACACAGCACTTTAAGTACTCGACTTGAATTCGAAGCTCAATTAAAAAATAGGAATGGCGATTCAAGATCAGGCTTCATTAGTGAAGCTCTACAATTCAAAACTTCAGGAAATGATGGGAGACATCGACGCTCATGCCACGCAGATTCTGAAACGACTAAAAGAATCGGGATTTGCGGCCTATCTGGTAGGCGGTGGAGTTCGAGATTTACTCGTCAGTCTTAAACCCAAAGATTTCGACATCGCCACCAATGCACTTCCGAACGAAGTAAAGAGAAAAGTTCCTTACAGTTTTATCATTGGTCGCCGTTTTAAGCTCGTGCATGCAAAACGCGGGGAACACATTTATGAAATTGCGACCTTCAGGCGGGCCGCAACCTCTGAAGAACTCGAAACCACCGATCATGACGAGCGGCATTTAGTCGAAGAAAATTTCTTCGGAAATATCGAGGAAGATTCTTTCAGACGTGATTTTACTATTAATTCGCTCTACTACGACCCCATTGATCAGGTGATCGTGGATCACTGCAAGGGCCTTGAAGATATTCACTCACGAACGCTGCGTATGATCGGTGATCCACAGGCCAGATTGATTGAAGATCCGGTACGAATATTACGCGCTATCCGCCTTTCGCAGAAATTAAATTTTTCAATAGAGCCCGCGCTACGTACTCAAATCATGAATTTGAAGCAGGAGTTAAAAAGAACTGTGCTACCGCGAAGACGCGAAGAATGGCTCAAGTTTTTCAGACTTAAAAATATTGAAGCCGCATTGATTGAACTTTACGACCTCAACGTCTTAGAGATTTTAATGCCTTCGATTCACCGACTTTTTGCAAACGAACACCAGCGTCACGAATTTTTATGTTACGTTCGCAGCTTTGACTATTTCGGAATTAATTTTGCTGATCCAACCGAGCTGATGTCGGCCATTCTGGCCTCTTATCTTTTTTCGACGCAAGCTCCGGGTTTTAATATTAATGATCTCATTGAAAATGAAAACTTTTTATTGTTCTGTCGGGATGAGCTGGGTGTATTTAAGGCCGAATTAGCTATCTTTTTTCAGGCCATGCAATTCATTGCTCCACTAACGCGAACTGAAACCTATACAAAAAAAGGCGAAAGACGCCAACGTTCAATGGTCTACAATCAGAGCTTTTTTCTCTCGCTAAAATTAGGATTGTTAACTCACCAGATCGGCCCCGCCGAGTTTCTGTTCTGGCAGAATGAACGTGAGAAGTTTGCCCATCCAAAGACTGCTTCAGAATGAAACACAATTTTTAGTAAACCGACTTAAGGCCTAAATAAATTATTCCGATAATAGACTCATCGGAGGATCAATGAAAAACTTTCTACTCATTTTAACCTTGGCCGTGGTGCTACCAACTTCTTTTGCTTCTGCGGATTTAATAAAAGATGATAAAGGCGGCTCTTATGTGCCCTTTCAGGATTTCAAGCTTTCTTTGACTGACAAGGTATTTGAGTTGTTTGCCGGAAAATTCGAAGAAGTAAAGAATTCGTATTGTTACACCAACGCCAAACAGGCCTGCCGAAAACAAAGCATCATGCAAGCCTGCAAAATTAACCTCAACCAATCCGGCGGCAGTTGCCCCGATGCTTGTAAAGCCTGGGCAAAAGATTGTGAGGGCGCCTCATCGTCTGAGCTGAGAAAACGCTTCGGTGACGACCTCGAAGACGAATAGTTTTTTGTAAATAAAGCTCAGCTTGAAAACGTCTCACTTTTTGACAAGGAGGCGTTTTTTTCATTTAAGAATCTGGTTTTTCAGGCCAATTCTACCTTGTTTTATTTCAACTGGAATGATTTCTGCAATTCCCCCTTTTGCTGACAAGAGGTGTTCACGTGGGTTTGCGGTTTTTCGCAGTTATTGGCGCTCTTTTTTTATTGCTGACCTCCAGTCTGACTGCTTTCGCAAATGCTGAACTTCTTGAGTCGAACTCACCTAAACTGATCATCAAAGCTCCGCTGACCGAAAATCGTGATGCAATTATTACATTAACTGAAGTTACCGAATCTTCTCCGCAGCAAGTATCCGAAATATTAAACGATCCACGAAACCTTCATTCAGACGTACTGATCAGCACCGATCAGGAACAGATCGTAGCCACCGCCATTAAAGCCATCTCGCAGCCCAATGAAAAAAGGCTCCTGCGGGTGCTACCCATCGGCAAGCTCGCGAGCCATTCACAAAAAATAGCCGCGGGCTTCAACGCCTACTACAATCGCGCAAAACATACGATTATGCACGATCGCATTGGCTTAACAGTGCTGACGATCACGGTAGGCTACGACACCATGATCTGGATTCATTCAGCCTCACTCGACATTCACCAGAAAACCAGCATGGTGTTGATGAATTTAGTTATGGCAGCCACTTTCGGGCTCGATCGCGATCTTTGGTCAAAAATGACCTCTCCACTTAAAACAAAACTGATCACTACTTTTGACCGATTTTTAGTGAGCGATAAACTCAGCTCCATCAAAATTCTATCCAGTCAGTTTCTTTCAAACTTTGTTTTCGGTGTGGCCGTACAAACGGTTCGAACGGGATTGCTTTCACTCGATCACCTAGCAGGTGCAGTGATGACCACAGATTACTGGATGACGGCCGTTAAGATCGGCGCACTTTTTACGGCCACAGCATTTGCCTGGACTGAACTCTATGGCTCTGTTGAAGCTGAAAAAAACCCGGTGGCAAAAATGACCCTCAAACGAATCGGCGAAATGCGCGGAATAATTCTTTCGCAACTGGCTAGCATCAGTATGGTTTTGCAGCCCCAAATCTACGGGCAGGTTCCTCTTATTACATTCGTTGTTCATGGCGCGTTGGGTTTGATCGTGCTAGCTAAAGCCGATTCAATAATAAAATTTCTCGAAACAAATACTCTGGTCAATCGGGTGTATAAAAAAGTACAAACCTTTGAAAATTTCATTAATCGCGGGCTGCAGTTCGGCAGTCAAACCACCTATGCTGTTAAGAGCTGCCGTAGCCTTTTTGCCTACTAATAACTAAACTGATTCTGCCGCTTTCACCATAGAGTCTGAATCAATACCGTGCTTGCGATAGAGATCAATGGCATTGTAAGCGCTTTGTCCGAACTCACCGCTTACTCCCAAAGACTTTATCTTTACATTCACTCCGCTCATTACCAACTGGTGGGTTACAAATGCGCCAAAACCCAGTAGCACCTGGTGGTCTTCGGCAGTAACCATGCGCCCGTCGCACTTCTGCAGAAGTGGTTTAAGTACATTCAGATCAATTTTATTCAAGCAGTTCTGATTAACAACTATTGAACCGATATTTTTACTCTTCAATTTATCGGCGGCCAGAAGGGCCTCGCCAATGAGTGAACCCGTCGTTAAAAGCAGAACATTTTTACCAGGTAGAGTTGTGTCTTTTAAAACCTGAGGTTGAGCCGGAATGTAGGTGATTTTATTGTTTTCAGTTCTGAAAGTTTTCGGAAAGTTTTCGCGACCTAAAAAGAAAATACTAGAATTTACTTTTTGACCGCTGATCCGACCCAACGCAAATTTTTCTAAAATTTCGAGCATCAAGGTTTCGGCTTCTTCACTTGATGACAAAGAATAAAGATCCACTCCGGGAATAGTTGCAAGCATCGACATATAGCTTAGGGCCTGATGAGAAGCCCCATCGGCGGCGTCCTGAAAGCCGGTGTGCGAAAACACACCGATAATTGGTGCTTCTGAAAGCATGGCCATTGTGATTGGTAATGCCCCTTTGGTCACACCGAACTGGGCAAAAGTATCAACAACCGGAATATAGCCCTGCTTCGATAAGCCCGCGGCTGTAGAAATCATATTACTTTCTGCTACGCCTACATCGAGTGCGGCCTGTGGAAATTCTTTTCTGAAACCGGCCACTCCGGTTGAACCTGGTAGATCTGACGTTACAGAAATGACTGGTAATCCTTTTTTAAAAGCGGTCACCATGGCTTTTGAAATTCCGATCTGAATTTTTTCTCCCGTATCGGGTTGCGCTACAGCTTTAATTTTAGTTTCAAGTGCGATTAATTCTTCGATCCAACTATTGAAATGTTCAGGGGGCTGAGTATCTCCGTAAATTTCACTGATAAAGGCCGGTAGCTCAGTGGGTGATTTACATGGAAACCCATGACCGCCGCTAGCTGATTCTGCCGTTTTTTTTGTGCCGATGCCTTTAACTGTTTTAGCCCAGATAGCTACTGGTTGCGAAGGGTTTTGCTCGGCCAATTGCATGGCCGCTTCAATGGCTGCGGCGCAGGCTTGAAGGTCATTACCTTTCTCTAGCTTAATTACTTTCCAGCCGAGAGACTCAAGCGAGCTGAACGTCGGATTCATCGAGAACGCATCCTGATCAATGCGACCTGAAAGTTTGGTATTATTGTCGGTAATTACTAAAACAAAGGCTGAAAGTTTTCCTTTTTGCGCAAGTCCGGGAACAGCCGCCAAAGATTCTTTGGCTTCGCCCTCCATGGCCGCACCATCAGAGAGCACGCAAAAAGTAGTGCGATTCTTTTGACCGGAAAGCCTGTCGGCCAGAGCCAGTCCCTGAGATTGTGGAAATGCCGAGCCCAGCGGGCCATTACTTAAATAGACGCCTTTTTCAAAGCAGTGAACTTCTCCGTGACCGGTAAGTCCACTTTCAATCGAACGAAACTGTTTCAGCGAGTTTAAATCTAATCCGGCCATTCCGTAGTTGGCCTTTAACGCATACAATCCATTTTCGCAGTGACCTGCATCATTGATAATATGAGCCACTTCATGCCATTTCCTATTTTCAGTTTCAGCTTTGTTGAAAACCACAGCATGCAGGGCCGACATCAACTCAGCCAGGGCCGCGGGCCCCCCGTAATGAGAGGCGGCACCGCCAAGAACGGCGAACATATCCATAAGTGCAACCAATGCCCGGGTTGATTTCGGGTCAGCGGCATTTATTTCTTTACCGTTTTGCAATTTAATTGTACTCGCAAAATGAGGCTTTTTATTTTCATGGCCGGATAACTTAACTTCGACTTTAAGCGGCTGAATTACAGGGGTATTATTTGTCATACCTATTTTTAGGATATTTCAAAGGATAATTCAATAGTACTGTACAATTAAAAGGCCTGATCTCACTCCGCATTCAGAGACAAATAATGGTTGCTGGCACGACAATACAAAGACAAACTTGTTTTTAATGCAAAATAAATTATCACTTCAACAATTACGTTTACTTCCAAAAATTGATCTGCACCGTCATTTAGATTGCTCGATGCGCTGGAGCACGCTTCTTGAGATTGCAAACACGCTCAAACTCGACTTTCCGAAAGATCCGCGCCTGCAAAGCCAACATTTTTTAGTGACTGAACCCATGGTTAATCTGGAAGCCGTTCTGAATAAATTTTTGATCGCCCAAAAAGTTTTGGCCAGCGAAGAAATTTTAGAGCGCTTGGCATTTGAAGCCTGCGAAGACGCCTTCAACGACGGCGTTCGAATTATGGAAATGCGCTACGCACCCACTTTTATTTCTGACGGGCATCCGGGCTTAAGTTTTGAAAAGATTCATCAGGCTTTCGTTAAAGGCCTCGCTCGCGCTGAAGCTAAAATGCCGATTGCCACCGGATTGATTTGTATTCTGCAGCGGATTTTACCTCTAGATAAAGTTGATCGAGTTACAAAATTTGCCATCGAAAATAAAAGCAGTTTTTTAGCCCTGGATCTGGCTGATAACGAAGAAGGTTTCGAACCCAAACACTTTGCTCCTTACTTTGAGGCCGGTCGTAAAGCCGGATTACGCACTACGATTCACTCAGGCGAAGCTCCAAATCCGAATGCGGGCCAATGGATTAAAGATTCTATTGAAATTTTGGGAGCCGAACGTATCGGACATGGCATTCAGTGTATCAATTACCCCGAAATTATAAAAATGCTTGTTGAAAAAAATATTGCTCTCGAAGTTTGCCCGTACAGTAACTATCTGACTCAGGCTTTTTCCACTTACGAAAATCATCCCCTCAAAAAATTGTTCGACTTGAAAATTCCAGTGACGTTGAATTCAGATGACCCGGGAATGTTTGCTTCAACTTTGACCGACGATTATTATCTGGCGTCGCAATATCAGAATTTTAATCTCGCAGAATTCAGTCAATGCAACTCAACCGCTTATCGATTTTCATTCATCTCAGAAGAAAAAAAGGCACGTGCATGGAAAAATTAATTGAATGCTTCCCGAAGACTGAACCTTTTAGCAGCGAGATGTTCAAAGTTTCTGACATTCACACTCTTCATCTTGAACAATGCGGTAATCCGAGGGGCCGCCCGATTCTCTTTTTGCATGGCGGGCCCGGCGGCGGCGTTTCTCCGGAACATCGAAGGTTTTTCGATCCGGAGCACTATCGAATTATTTTGTTCGATCAAAGAGGCTCTGGCAAATCGACGCCAGCGGCAGAGCTTGTCGACAACACAACCTGGGATCTCGTTACTGACATTGAAAAAATCCGCAAGCATCTTCAAATTGAAGACTGGCTTGTTTTTGGTGGCAGCTGGGGGTCAACTCTGGCTTTAGCCTATGCTGAAACTCATCCTGAAAAAGTAAAAGCACTTATTTTACGGGGAATTTTTCTCTGCCGTCCATCAGAAATTAAATGGTTCTATCAATTCGGCGCCTCTGAGATTTTTCCTGATGTGTGGGAGGCTTACCATAATCATATACCCGCAGAAGAACGTCAGAATTTCGTCGCGGCTTATTATAAACGCCTCACTCATCCTGATGCCGTTGTTCGCCTAACCGCTGCCAAAATCTGGAGTAAATGGGAGGCCGCAACTTCGAGATTATTTGTTGATTTAAAGGCTGTCGATGAGTTTGACGACCCCACATTTGCGCTGCAATTCGCGAGAATTGAATGTCATTACTTTATGAACAATTCTTTTTTCAGCAGCGACAACTATCTCATTGAAAATATTTCAAAAATAAAACATATACCAACCACCATCGTTCAAGGGCGCTACGATGTGGTTTGCCCCGTTCGAAGTGCCTGGGATCTCCACCGAGCATTTCCTGAGGCGCAGTTGCACATTATCTCTGACTCAGGCCATGCCGCAGGAGAAGCGGGCACCCGTTCGAAGCTCATTGAAACCACTAACCTGTATAAAAAATACTAAGACGTCCTCAATTTTCAGCGGCATAAGTTTTTCTTATGCTGCGCATATTTTTGTTTGTTTTGAACTTCCCCTCTAAAAAGGATTAATTGCATTCAGAAAACGGCAACTCAAGCCGAGCGCAGATTGAAGATTTCGGGGGAAATCATGAAAACAGAAACAATAAAATTATCAGTTCTAGTTTCAACTTTTCTTGTTTTATCGGCGTGTTCTAAAGGCACTGAATCTAAAACGCCCGGAGGCGAAGATCTGATTGCCGGTAACATTGTTGGCGGCAGCTTGGCTTCAGATACTTTTCAAAAAGAGAATGGTCTTGTGGCTTTAATCATTGAAACCGCAGATGGCCAAGGGCTCTGCACCGGAACCTTGATTGCAAAACGAATTGTTTTGACTGCAGCTCACTGCCTCGACAGCTCAAGTTCTGAAATCAAATCAATAGCGGTGGTATTTGCTCAGGATGTTTCAAAAGCCAAAGAAGAAAACGTCAGATTCGGTGTTCGTGGTAAAGTTCATGAACTATTTCTTAGTTCAGCCGGCGGCCAAGGCGCTTGGAACGATATCGCTTTACTCAAACTCAGCGAAGACGCTCCAGCCGACTTTAAACTGGCTAACCTACCTTCAGTGGTTTTGGCACCACTTAAACCTAAAACCTCTTTGATTCAGGCCGGTTTCGGTAAAACTCAAGCTTCTAGAAATTCAACCACAGATACCTCGGGAGTTCTTAAGCAGGTTTCAGGAATTGAAGTAATTAAATTAATTAACGACGGTAAAGAAATGCACTTAAGAGAAAATGGCAAAGGTTCATGTAACGGTGATTCTGGTGGCCCTGCCTTTGTAAGATCTGCCAGTGGAAAACTTATTCAAGTGGGCGTAAACAGCCGCGGCACGGACCCTGCGAGTTGCATCGGGGTAGGTGTATTCACCACGGTAGCGCCGCATTTAGCATGGATTAAAACAAATTCAGATCTTTTGATGGCTGAAGTTGCAG
>JAYVIY010000298.1:0-3298 GCA_043769795.1 Pseudobdellovibrio sp.
TGGTTTCTTTGTGTTTCTCCCAAAGTGCTCGACATTTCGGTTTCAAGGTAACCCGGAGAAACAGAGTTAACACGTATGCCACGGGCGCCAAGTTCTCGGGCCATACCTCTGGTAAACCCGTCTAATCCGGCTTTTGTGGCACTGTAAACTGACAATCCGGCATAGCCGCGAATACCGATTATTGATGAGATATTAATAATAACGCCGGTGTTTTTAATTAACATATATTTAGCACAAAATCGGGCTGCACGAATGCAACTTTCTAAATTCAAACTAAGAAGTGCCGAAATATCTTCTGGTTTCATTAAAGTTAAAACTCCGTCGACCGCCATTCCGGCATTGTTGACAAGCACATCAATTCGACCTTCGCTGTCGTAAACATTTTTAATGAATTCTTCGACCTGATCGAACTTTACGCCATCAACCGCACTCCAATGAAAACTTTCTGAATATTTTTTTTTCATTTCTTTGATAAAAGCGGATTCGCTTCGACTGTACGAGTAAACTTTGTGGCCCTCGGCTAATAAGCTTTCAACAAAACCCATTCCTAACCCTTTGCTTCCACCCGTTACAATAATTACTTTTGACATCAGTGACTTCCTTTACTTGGTGTATCAATTCATTATGCACACTGTAATATCGGCATTAATTTTTGAAATTTTAGCACTTCAGAAAAATTTAAATTAGTAGTTTGCGGCTGTTCATCACCATAATATGGTCCTTGAATACAATAGGCCAGCTGAAGTCCCGGCTTAGGTTCGTACGATTTCAAATGAAACTCCGATGGTTCATACAGGTTATTGTCCGCAAAAGAAATGATTTGGGGCTGACTTTGGTCTACTGCTCGCAATGTGATCGAACTGAAAGGTAAGCCCAATCCTAAACCAACGGCTTTCGAAATGGATTCTTTTAATGTCCAATGTTTCAAAATGACATTGGCGATTTCCTGCTCTGGCATCCGATTAACAATCGATAACTCCCCTTCAGATAGAAATTCGTTTTTTAGCTTTTCGGCCTGACCGCTTCTTGAAATAGGCTCAACGTCGATTCCAACATTTGAAAGTAGCGGATTGCCTCCCGAAGCTAAAATAATTGCCAAATGCTTTGCTGAGTGTGAAACGCTGAATTTTAAATGTTCAAATCCTATATTGCGCAAAAAAGGCTTTCCCAGATCTGACTTGGCAAACGACCATTCGTCAAACGGCAGTGCATACTCCTGCGATAGCGCATGTCTTAGCGAAATATCACGCACGATATTTTGGAGACGAACTTCACTGCATGCGGCCGTACTTAATTCTAAAGTATCCTGCGAAGAAATTTTCTTCGCAGACTCCAATTGGTCTAGATCAGCATCAGTGTAGTCAATGAGCCATATACGTACTGACAATTTCTGCTCCTTGCATTCTTCAAGAGGTTTTATTGTTAAGTTTCAGATTTTCTGAATTCTGCTCAACATTCGACCGCTGTTTTATTTTCTCAAATTTGCTGTCGTAGGCCTTATCCATTGTTCCGAAAATAAGATCATAATTAATTAGCAAAGCGTAATTAGTCTTAAATTGGGCATGGTGAATTGAGTGATGTGTTGACGTGGTTATGTACTTCATTATCGGATGTTTAGTGAAACCCGACGGAAATGTTTCGTAGCCTAAGTGATTTAACATATTGATGCCTGTTATAAATACGTCATGAGAAATGAACATCGCTAAAGCGCTGTACGGAAATAGCAATAACGGAATAATCCCGACAAATTCAAGTATTCCGATTTCAGCAAGAGAAAATATATTTCTAACCGGTAAAATTGGATCTTTGAAGACATGGTGAACGTAATGCACATGTTTCATACCGAACTTAGAGTGAAATACAAAGCGATGAAAAACATAGAACCAAAAGTCATACCAGACCACGTAGCCTACTATTCCAACAACAAACCACAACAAGGGCTCAACGGGCGCTTCGAAGACCGGCTTCCAAAAAAAGTAGATCGCAGCGTAAATGCCCATTCTAAAAATTACAAAAATCTTTAGCGGCCGAATTATTTTTAAATCCTCTAATTCTTTTTTCCATTCGGTGACGCCCGGATTAACTTTAAAATTGAGAGAGTTTTTATCCACATACGACAGGGTTACCTTCGTGAAGAATGTAGAGGTTAATTTCACCACACACCAGTACCCTACCCAGCTCGCTAAAAATAAATAAATTGAGTTCATCGTTTCCTCCAAAATAACTGCTCTAGAATCTGAGCTAGTCCAGGCTTATAATCGGTTTATAAAATTACATTCTAAAGAGGCGTTATCGATAGGCGCGAGAATTCGATGTTATAATTTCCAATAATGAGATTTTCTTCAGTTCAGGTCTTGGAACTGATTTTAGTTTGGTTTACCCTCAGTTCGAAAAAGGGTAGACTTTTTAGCAAATGTTCAAGCTTGGCCGTATCTTTTTGATACGTTCAGGCAAAATCACCGGAGGAAGATATTTATGATTCAAGCAAAAGGCATTGCCGCATTTTCGGCAGCAGAACCATTAGGTCCATTTTCTTTTACTCGTCGCAATCCAAAATCAAACGACGTGGTTATTGATATCAAATTCTGCGGAATTTGCCACTCTGACATCCACGTTGCCCGCAGTGAATGGGGTAAAGCTAATTACCCGGTTGTGCCAGGTCACGAAATCGCCGGTGTAGTTCGCGAGATCGGTTCAGACGTTACAAAATATAAAGTGGGCGACCATGTAGGCGTTGGCTGCTTTGTCGACTCCTGCCGCGACTGCGCACATTGTAAAATGGACCTCGAGCAATATTGCCTAGTAGGTTTCAATGGTACTTATAACAGTTTTGAGAAAGACAAAAAAACACCAACTCAAGGCGGTTATTCTAATGTCATCGTCGTCGATGAAAATTACGTCGTGAGAATTCCTGATTCGCTGCCACTCGACAGAGCGGCACCGCTTCTCTGTGCAGGCACCACTCTTTATTCGCCACTTATGAACTGGAAAGCCGGCCCAGGTAAAAAGATTGCAATCATGGGCCTAGGAGGGCTCGGGCACGTAGGAGTTAAACTCGCCAGTGCCATGGGCTGTGACGTTACCGTTTTAAGTCACTCTGAAAAGAAGCGCGAAGATGCACTTAAAATGGGTGCACATCATTTTGTCTCAACACATAACAAGAAAGTCTTTCAGGAGTTTGCCGGAACTTTCGATTTGATCATTAATACGATTTCGGCCGACATCAATATGGGCGACTACTTCGGACTTTTAAAACTCGATGGTTCGCTAGTCGTTGTAGGCCTGCCAGAAAAGCCCC
>JAYVIY010000299.1:0-8791 GCA_043769795.1 Pseudobdellovibrio sp.
TTTCGCCATCAGTTATCGCAAATTTAGAAACGGATGAAGTGGCCGGTGCGGAGGTATGCGAGTGACCGCCATGAGCTTGAGCTATGTGACTCTGAAATATGCAAAATAGAAATAAACTTAAAAGATATCTCATCGAAAAGCTCTTACCCCTGACCTTTTACCAGCAAAATAATTTCTTCAATTTTTTGTTGTACGACAAAGGCATCACGGCTTGCTATCGCTTGCTTTACACAATGTCTCATGTGCCCTTCTATAATAGTGGCTTCTAAACTTTTAAGAGCTGACCTGGCCGCCTTAATTTGCTGGACAATTTCAGGGCAGTAGCGACGCTCGACAATCATTCGTTCGACGCCTTCGACCTGACCTTTTATTCGATTTAATCTTTTTAGTTCTGAAGAATGGTCATGTGCCGTTTGATGCTGGGGCTGGCGGACGGCCTTTACGTTTTTTGATTTTTTGACAACTTTGGTTGATTCATTTGTAAGCATATTGGCCCTTTTCACTTGGTTCAACTTGGTCAGGTAGTATACCCCGGCAGAGTATCGGTCAACGTCGTTTTTTATCGCCGTAATTTTTACTAGTGGCGAGTAACTAATTATCAACGCACCGCAAATGCTGTTGTATCTATACTGGTGTGGGGTATGCATCTATTTATCAATAGGATGTAGTATGAAAACGATTGTGTTACTTTTAATTACTTTTTGCTTTGTACAAACCGGCTACTCTAATTCGTCGCTTGAAAAGCGCATTTCGATTCAGCCCGAAAGCCAATCTGCTTTTCATGCTGGAACTTTTGAATATGTTTTTCAACTCCACGATTCTGTTGAAAATAAAATGTTAACCGAACAGGATTTAACAGAAAGTCATACTAAAAAACTGCACTTTATAACCTACGATACTTCGCTAAAAGAGTTTAGACATGTTCACCCGGTATTCGACGGACATATATGGAAGGTCGAACTTTCTTTACCAGTTAATGGAAAGTATTTTGTGTGGAATCAAGGTACACTATTGAATGGCACAGAGTTTTCCAGTGCAACGCAGGCATTGGTTATTGATGGCCTACCTGAAAATCCTATTTTACCATTAGTGGAAGTAAGACAAGCTTCAGACGGACAAACAGTCTTTGAACTGGCTAAAACAAAGATCAAGGCCGGAAAAATGGTTATGCTCAACTTTAAAGTAACCAGATCAGATGGGGCTACACCTATTATGGAACCTTATCTAGGTGCATTGGCTCACGTTATTGCTACGCCGTCTCAAGGAACCGAGTTGATTCATGTTCACCCTATGCAAGGTAGCGAGCCTAATACAGGGATGTTTCATGCGACTTTTCCAAAAGAAGGGGCCTACAAACTTTGGGTACAATTTATTGAGCATGCTGAGCTTAAGACAATGCCCCTTTCAGTTATAGTTTCAAAATAGATGTCACAAATGAGGCCGCTTTTACGTAATCACATATAACAGGGGCCCGCTAAGATGCTTAACCGAATTATCAAGTTTTCACTCACTCACAGAATCTTTGTAGTTTCCGTAGCCGCATTTTTACTTGCGTACGGCGGCTGGATAGCTGTCCATTTACCAGTAGACGTTTTTCCAGACTTAAATCGACCCACCGTTACCATCATGACAGAAGCTCCTGGCCTTGCACCGGAAGAAGTTGAA
Source organism: Pseudobdellovibrio sp. (assembly GCA_043769795.1). Taxonomy (GTDB): domain Bacteria; phylum Bdellovibrionota; class Bdellovibrionia; order Bdellovibrionales; family Bdellovibrionaceae; genus Pseudobdellovibrio. Next base: position 1,666 of record JAYVIY010000299.1, read on the forward strand.
ACCCTTGTTACATTCCCACTAGAAACGTCATTGAACGGTCTTCCAGGTGTGGAAAGAGTCCGATCGAACTCTGGAGTTGGCTTAAGCATTGTTTATGTAGAATTTGCTTGGGGAACTGATATTTTTCGGAACCGTCAATTAGTTCAAGAAAAGCTGACTTTGGCTCGCGAAAAACTTCCCAAAAATGTTTCACCGGTCATGGGGCCAATTGCTTCTATCATGGGCGAAATACAACTGGTGGGCCTAACCTCAAAAGATCTAAAAGTAAATCCGATGGATTTAAGAACGATCGCCGATTGGACCATCAGACCCAGACTCTTAAGTATTCCGGGAATAAGTCAGGTAACATCTATTGGCGGCGGTGTTAGACAATACCAGATTCTTTTATCAGCTGAAAAAATTCAAAAGTTACAAATTTCAATTGAAGACATAGAGCATAGTTTATCGGAAATCAGCCTCAATGCTACGGGTGGATTTATAAACATAGAGAAAAGTGAGTCTCTGATTAGGGTTTTGGGAGCAATTCGAAGCAAAGATGAAATATTGAATTCAGTTGTCGGTATGCATTTGGGCCGCCCTGTGCTGGTTAAACATGTTGCGGAAGTAGAAGAAGCTCCACAAACTATGCGCGGTGACGCCAGTGTCAACGCCAAGCCGGGTGTTATTATGAGCATCCAAAAACAACCGGGCGCCAGCACTATTGAGTTAACCGAACAAATCGAAGCCGCACTAAAAGAATTGGAAAAAACACTTCCGGCCTATGTCGAACTTAATCCTGATCTCTTTAAACAAGCCACCTTCATTGAAACCTCCATTCATAATGTTAAAGAAGCCTTAAGGGACGGCGTTATACTTGTAATCATAATCCTCTTCCTATTTCTTCTGAATTTCAGAACTACAGCCATAACTATAACAGCGATACCACTCTCTTTCGTTCTTTCAGCAATTGTTTTTAAAATGTTCGGTCTGTCGGTAAACACGATGACCTTAGGTGGTCTTGCAATTGCCATCGGTGAATTGGTGGATGATGCCATAGTTGACGTTGAAAATGTATTCAGACGCTTAAAAGAAAATAGCCAAAGCGCTCAGCCTAAAAATTCTCTTATCGTTATATATGAAGCCTCCAGCGAAGTCAGAAATTCAATTGTCATAGCGACTATAATTGTGTGTTTAGTGTTTTTGCCTTTATTCAGCATGGGCGGAATTGAAGGAAAGTTATTTGTGCCACTCGGCATTTCTTATATTATCTCCCTCCTCGCATCTATGCTCATTTCACTTACTGTGACCCCCGTTTTGTGTTCTTATTTGCTTTCAAAGGGAAAACTTTTAGAACATCAAGATGGCGCTTTAGTTAGATTTTTGAAAAAAGTTGATACTAAAATTTTGCACAAATCTTTAAAGCACCCAAAAATAGTCATTGGAGTTACGCTGACATTATTTTTAGGCGCACTGGGGCTTTCTCTTACAATGGGCAGAGATTTCTTGCCGAAATTCAATGAAGGAACTGCAACTATTTCTATGATGGCTCAGCCGGGAATCTCACTCGAAGAATCCAATAAGCTGGGTGTTGAAGCAGAAAAACTTATTTTAAAATCCCCTGAAGTTAAATCTGTCTCAAGACGCACTGGCAGAGCCGAACTGGATGAGCACGCCGAAGGTGTTCACTCTTCTGAAATTGATGTGGATTTTAAAGCTGATGGCCGAGCACGTGATGTAGTTCTAGGCGAAGTAAGACAAAACCTGGCTACAATCGATGGCGTCTTCGTCAATGTTGGACAGCCTATCTCTCACCGTCTTGATCATTTACTTTCGGGCGTAAGAGCACAGATTGCCATTAAAATTTTCGGGGGCGACCTAGCAACATTGAGAGCGAAAGCATCTGATATTAAAAAAGCAATTGAAAGCACTCCTGGGCTAGTTGATTTGCAAGTCGAACAACAAGTACTGATTCCACAAGTAAAAATTCAGTTACTGCGTGAAGAAGCCGCTAAATACGGGATTGTCGTCGGAGACTTGGCGCAGCTTATGGAAAAAGCACTTCAAGGCGAAGTTGTGGGTCAAATTCTTGAGGGCCAAAAAACAATTGATGTATTAATGCGATTTGATGAAAAGTCGAGATCGGACCTTGAACTTATTAAGCGCACGCCCGTTAAAACCCTGCAAGATGGCTCCAAAGTTTTCGTCGAACAGGTGGCGGATGTTTTTGAATCAACGGGGCCAAACATTATTAATCGTGAAAATACCCAGAGACGCATTGTTGTCTTAGCAAATTCCTCAGGCCGAGACCTCGGCGGTTTAGTAAGTGAAATTCAAAATAAAATAAATCAAAATGTACAACTGCCGGAAGGCTACTTCATTTCTTACGGCGGACAGTTTGAAAGCCAGCAGCAGGCAGCCAAATTAATGACCTTCTTAGCAATTCTGGCGGTCTTCGGAATTTTCATCGTCTTGTATATGCATTTTAAATCCACGTTTGTATCTGTCCAGGTAATGCTGAATATTCCTATGGCTTTCATTGGCGGAGTTATCGGAATCTATCTAACTAACAAAACAATTTCAATAGCTAGCCTGGTGGCCTTCGTTACCTTATGTGGAATTGCATCCCGCAACGGAATCATGATGATCTCCCATTATCTCCACTTGATGAAGTACGAAGGCGAAAAATTCACTGAATCCATGGTCATTCGTGGTTCGCTCGAAAGACTTGTACCTGTACTGATGACCGCACTGACTGCCATCTTAGGATTAATTCCTTTGGCGTTAGCCGGTGGATCGCCGGGTAAAGAAATCCTGCATCCGGTCGCTGTTGTTATCGTGGGCGGTTTGGTAAGCTCAACGCTGTTAGATATGTTTGTAACTCCCGCTGTTTTTTATCATTTCGGTAAAGAATCAGCGGAGAAGAGTATAAAGGCAATGGATCAAAAAAATATTTTTGAAGGAGAAAAGAATGTATAAAAAATTATTGGCAACGGTTCTGTTTTTGGCTTCGGTAAGCCTGTTAGCCCATGAAGGTCATGATGATGCCCCGGGTGCAATCAAAGCCAATCACGGAGGAGTTGTGAAGGCTGGCAAAGACGTAAACCTGGAATACAAAGTTTCTGGTGATGTTGTTGAGCTTTATCCAGTTTCACATGAAGGTAAGGATTTAACTGCCTCTGAAATTAAAGTTACGGCGACTGGGAAGCTGCCAAAAGGAAAAGTAGAGCCTTTAAAGTTAGAAGTTAAAAATGGCGTGTATACAGCGAAGTTAAATTTTAAAGGTGCTTACCGCATTGAAGTCTTAGTAACCGCCGATAACAAAGGCAAACTCAGCACTTTCAAATTTCAAGCAGAAAAATAGTTAGTTGGAGTTTTTATGATAATGAGCTTCCTTATTTTAGTAATGTTGTTAAGTCAGAAAACAAATGCTCTTGTCGGCCTTGAGAGTTTACAATCTAAACTTTTTCAGGAAAACCAAGAGTTATCGTCTTTAAAGCAACAGGTCGAATCTAAAGAGGCTCTTTACTCATCTACTACATCTGGTTTTTTACCTAGCGTCAGTGCCGTCGGCGGATGGGCACAAAATAAAACTGATGATTTGGCCACTATTGAAAAGGGCAACTTTGGGTACATCGAGGCAAAGTATAATCTCTTTAATGGGTTTAAAGATTATTCGGTTTCAAATGAAAAAGAAATAAACTTAAAGCTCGCTAAAATAGACCTCGAGGAAAAGCAGCGCACTCTTCGTGCAGAGCTTACGGAAGCCGTAAGTGAAATCATTTATCTACATAAGTTGCAAAACATTCTTGAGGAAGAGACTAAAACAACTCAACTGCAGAAACAGATGGCAGCAAAAAAAGTTGCTGCTGGCCTTACTGGGCAGGTTGATAATCTAGAATTTGACCTGCGTGAAAGCGAGATAGAGGTTGAAAAAAATCAAATCGACCAACTTCACAATGAAGCTCACCAAAAGCTAGTTAAATTGTTTGGTAAAGAGCTCACTGATTCAGAGCTTGAGCAGATCGCTTTTGCTAGCATTGATGAATTGGGTAAATCATCTAAAGAGCTAATTTTGGAAAATAACCTAGGATACCAAAAGTCAAATTTGAATTTATCTAAATCACGGACGGCTAAAATGGAGAGTAGGTCAGATTTTTTACCTAAACTCGATTTCACAATGAATGTTGGCAGGCTGACTCCAACCGAAAATATGCCTATCCAATTTAATGAAAATAAATATGCTATTACATTAACAATACCTCTGTTCGCTGGCTTTGATACCTATTACAAAACTAGGTCAGCAAACCTAGATATTTCGGCTGCTGAAAAATCTTTAACCCAAAAAAATAGTGACGTTACATCTGAATTTAATATCTTAAAAGCCAAGACTTTCGAGCTGATCAAGCTTTATAAGATTAACGAGATCAAGCTCGGGAACTCACAGCAATACTTTGATCTAACGCTCGGCGAATATAAAAGAGGCGTAAAAAACTCACCTGACCTAGTTAGCGCCACTGAAAGACTATATACATCTAAGAAAAAGAAATTTGAAATACTTAAAGAACTTGAGATATTAAAAGTTAAAATTGAAAACATTTAGATGGAGAAATTATGTTAAAACTCGCTATTACAACCATTGGTCTTATTATTTTAACTTCAACCACTTATGCCCATAACGAAGACAAGCCTGGCCCTCACGGTGGACATATCCAAATGCCAGCGAACTTTCACACTGAGGTTATCTCAGCTAAAAATGCATTTCATGTTTACTTACTAGATATGCAATTTGAAAACCCCACGACTAAAAACTCTTGGGTTAAGGCCTTTGTTATAAATGCAAAAAAGAAGACCCTACTTAAATGCAGCCCAATGGGAGAAGAACATTTTCAATGTGTCTCAAAAAAACCAATAAAAACTGGCTTTCTGATTTTAAAAACAAAGCGTAATGGCACTGAGGCTTCGATGGATGCTAAGTATGAGATACCTCTAAAACCATTTGATAGCCAGCCCTCAATGGCGCCAGCGCCAACTGAAGACCACTCATCACATCATTAAAAATAGGACTTAGCATGAATACATTAGAAAAAAAAACTGCCACATTAAAAACGTCTGTTTTCACCATCGAAGGCATGACCTGTGACTCTTGTGTTAAGACAATTACTGAAAAAATATCAACGATTAAAGACGTCGCCTCAGTTGAAGTAGACCTAGAAAAAAAAGATTTAGAAATTCTAGCTAGTCGCAAAATTGACCTCGCCGAGGTAAGCCAAGCGCTCTTGACCTCACCCAAATATAAAGTAGGCGAGCATGTTGCCAATCAAAACACAATTGCATCTAGCAAAACGACCAATAGCGAAAAATCTTTGATTATAACCTACAAGCCACTCATTGTTGTATTTACTTACATCCTCTTAGCGAGTGTTGCGTACCAAGTAAATCAAGGCAGTTTTCATTTACACTTATTTATGAGTCATGTGATGGCTGGATTTTTCTTGAGCCTTTCATTTTTTAAATTTTTAGATTTAAAAGCCTTTGCTGAATCATTTTCTGGCTACGACCCGCTGGCGAAGCGCTGGTTAAATTACGGTTATATTTATCCCTTTGTTGAGTTGAGTTTGGGCTTAATGTTTATTGCTCAGATTACTTTGCTATTTGCGAATATCATGACGGTTGCTGTTTTAACCCTTACAACTATTGGTGTTTATAAAAAACTGCAGTCTAAGAATAATTTTCAGTGCGCTTGCTTAGGTACGACTTTTAATCTGCCGCTTTCAAATGTTACTATTGCCGAAAATGTTGTGATGATTTTAATGGCTGTTTATGCGATATTAAGGTCCGGTGCTTAATAGGTTCAAATGAAAACTAGCTACTTTTTTACAATTAAAAATTATAGAGCAGCTCTTGTGGCCGCATTATTCTTTGGGTGCATAGCTCCTGGCTCAAAGTTTCTATCCCCGAACCTACCGCCCCAAAGCATGGCTGGGCTTCTCTATTTATTTGCTGGGCTTGGGCTCTTGGCCGTTTTAATAAAGCAAAATCTCAATTCTTTTTCGAGAGTTCAGCTCAAAGACTACAAATGGTTTTTACTCGCCACTGTGTTTGGTGGCGTTCTCGGTCCTGCGTTTTTAACTTACGGCATTAGTAGAATAAGCGGCTCTACGGCATCTCTGCTTTTGAATTTAGAGGCCGTACTTACCTCGCTAATAGCTTGGTTTATTTTTAAAGAGCATTTTGAAAAAAAGATCGTATACGGCATGGTGCTTATTGTTTTGGGTTGCCTGACCCTGTCTTTTAACTCAGGCGCATCAGCGGGCACAGATACTTGGCTTGGTTTTATCCTCATTAGTTTAGCCTGCATGTCTTGGGGTATCGATAATAACGTCACGAGAAACATTTCTCACTTAGACCCTGTTCTTATTGCTTCGTTCAAAGGTCTCATCGCAGGGAGTACAAACTTATTTCTAGGCTACTGGGTTGGCGAGAAGCTATCTTGGAATATACAGATTTTACAAGTCGGTGTTTTAGGTTTCTTTGGCATCGGCATTAGCCTAGTTGCTTTTATTGTATCGCTAGGCTCGATTGGCACAGCCAGAACAGGTGCGATTTTTTCAACCGCACCATTCATCGGCTCGCTGCTATCAATTGTTTTTTTAAATGAATTATTGTCGGTGCCGTTTGTAATAGCGTTACTCTTAATGGCTGGGGGAATTTGGTTTCACCTAAGTGAAGACCACCAACATGAACACACTCATACTGAATTGAACCATAGTCACGAGCACATACACGACGAGCATCATCAGCACGAACACTCTGCCTCAGACCCTATTGATGAGCCTCACAATCACCATCATACGCATACGCCGCTTACACATAAGCACTCGCACTTTCCTGACATACATCATCAGCACCAGCATTAAAAGCGGAACTGATCCCTAAACTTCACCCATGAGTTTTCCTAGCTTTGCGGCCATACGGCACTTCAATCTGTCGTTGGGGCAAAATTACCCCAAATGAAACATATAAATACAGTTATTTTGACCTCGCACAGGAAATTGTTTAAAGCTCGGTCATGCAGCTAGTGCCATTTTCAAAGAACAGCGACGAATTGCAGCCAGAACTTAATCGGGAATTGGTCATCAAATCCACT
>JAYVIY010000300.1:0-3290 GCA_043769795.1 Pseudobdellovibrio sp.
AAAAAAGGAGAGTTTTCAATCACAGCCCCGCAGTCGTATTTAGAAGCTCTTATTGATTACCGGGTTTTCAATCCGATAGATTTGCTGGACCCAAAAAACAGAAAGGCCGCGATCCTGCAGGCGATAAATATTCGGGTAACTCCTGAAAACCTCGCGCTGGAATTGGGCTGCGGCGAAGCCGAACTCCCGCCAGTAAATTTCGACCAGCACGGGCTGAACGTTTTAGACGATGTGTACAAATATGTTTATAACCGACGGGCCGAGGCCAACAAAGACGCGCTGACAAAGAAAAACGAGTGGGAGGTAAGGGCTAAGGATTTAGTAGTGCCGGTGCTGCCATCGTTTACTAAAAAGCAAATCGAAGAGATTAAAACCGAGCTGAATAATAATATTTCGGAAACCGAAACCCAGCTGCGAATGGCTGAAACGCTGGTTCAGAACAACGCGGCGGTGGTAAAGCGGGTCAATACCTACGAAACCGAAATCAGCAAAATAAACCTCGATATTGCTGGGCTTGAGGCCGAATATCAGGAGTCATTAAAAAAGCTGGCGCACGCGAAAGAATTAACATTACGTGGACTCGAAACTAGACTCGAATCGGGCCGGCAATATTTGTCGATCGCAAAAGAAGAAGTCCGCGATGTTCCAGATACAGAGCCTTTCAAAGAGCTAATCGGTAACTATAAAAACGAGCTGAACAATTTGAAAGTTCACGAATCCGAAATTGCGGTGTACGAGCAATTCGACCAGACCCACAACATGGTTCAGGCCCTTGAAAAAAAGCACGCCGACGCGGAAGCATTCGCCACGAACTTATCCGATCGCCTTGCAAAATTCTCGGTAATAAAAACAAAAATGATGGAAACCGCCGAAATGCCGGTGCCTGGACTTGTTTGTATCGATAATGAATTTTACATCGGCGAGACCCCGCTGGACCTTATATCCACGGCCCAGAGCGTACAGCTATCGGTGGGAGTGGCCCGGATGCTGGCGAGCAAGACGAAGTTAATTTGCATCGATAGGTTTGAATCGCTCGACGACGCGACCAGAGCCGAGTTTTTGAAAGAAATTCAAAACGATGATTTTACTTATTTTTTAACAAAAGTTGGAGCAGCCGATGACGGGGTTTCATCTATAACAATGAAAGAAGGAGCTGCAGTATGAGAGTGTTCAATAAGGAGATAGACCCGCAAACGCTATTAAATGCCACCGACCGAAAAACCGGCTGGCGGCCTGAATTGGTGACGGACCAATACCACGCCGACAAAACCGCCCTGAACTTTTCATCGGTAAAGCACGTTAAAAAATCACCGTACGCTTTCGCTGGATCATTTTGGGGACCGCCGAAGGAGCCAACACCCGCGATGAAGTTCGGAACGCTGGTCCACATGGCTATTTTGGAGCCGATGAAATTCAAGACTAAGTATGTAGTGCAACCTGAATTCACGGGCTACACCCAGAAGGGCGAACTGACCACGAGCTTAAATTGCAAAGAAGTGAAAGACAAAATCGCCCGCTGGCAGATGGATCAGGAACCGGGAGCCGTAATAGTAACGGAGCAGGAGCGCGAGGATATTTTCTGTATGATCGACTCGGTACTCTCCCACCCTATGGCCAGCAAGCTTTTGACGAACGGGCAGCCAGAAACACCGGGGTATTGGATAGACCCGACCACGGGCCTGCCTTGCCGAATGATGCCCGACTTCTTGGCCTTCAACGCGGACACGTTAACGGATTTTAAAACCTGCGCGGATTCTTCTTGGGAAGCATTTCGGAAGTCGGTTGAAAAACTACATTACGACGTGCAAATGGCAATGTACGACGACGGGGTTTTCCATATTACGGGGATCCGCCCACAGCACAACGTTTGGTTGGCAACAGAAAACGTATTCCCATTCGAGACCCGCGTACACGAAGTGGATCCGATTTACAAAGCTGCAGGCCGCTTCCAGTACCGTGAAAACATGAACAAAATTAAACAGTGTCTTAAAAACGGAGAGTTTCCGCAGGGCCAGCTTGATATTATTATGTCGCAGCCTTCCAGCTACTACTTCAAAGAATACGAACAAAAAGGAGCTTTCATCAATGAACAATAATCAAGAATTTCAAAACGAAAATCTGCCGGCGGTTAATTCAACCACGGCAATGGTGGCCATCGAACAGAACCGCGCCACGCAGGAAGTCCAGGCTTCGCTTATCGTCGCAAAAAAATATCCCCGCGATTCAGTCGCCGCTTACAACAATTTAATGGAAGCTTGCAAACGCCCCTCCCTAGCGAAATCTGCAACCTATTCATATAAACGTGGTAATGCGATCGTCTCGGACGGTTCTATTCGGCTGGCGGAAGTAATGGCCCAGACTTACGGAAATCTGGACTTCGGGGTTCGTGAAATTGAACGCCGCCCGGGAATTTCTATTTGTGAAAGTTACTGTTGGGATCTGCAGACGAACACGAAGCAGAGAAAGCAATTCGAAGTGCCGCACGAAATGAAAGCCAACGGTACGATGAAAATATTAACCGATCCACGCGATATTTACGAGTTGGTCGCCAACAATGGTGCGCGAAGATTGCGGGCATGTATTTTCGGAATAATCCCTGCGGATTTCAAAGAGGGTGCTTTAAACCAAGTGCGCCTGACTATGGGTGGCGACATGAAAAACCGGCCGCTGGGCGACGTAATCCGCGAAATGGTGGTGGCTTTCAAGAGCCATTTCCAAGTTACGCAGGAAATGATCGAGGCCAAGCTGGGCCACGCGGTCGCGGAAATGAGCCAAGACGAAGTGCTCGATTACACGGGTATTTTCAACTCGCTGAAAGATAAACATTCGAAGCGATCGGACTGGTTTGATTTCGGTTCGGAAGGCGCGACAAAATCCGACCTGAACGAAAAGCTGAAAAACCAAGCCGCACCGAAAAAAGAAGAACCGAATCCAGAAGCAGGCCCAGCTACAGCCATCGCTCCAGGGATTTCGGCAGCGCCAGTAGAAAAACCGGTTGTAAAAAACTTCCTGCAGGAGCGCGCTGGAAACCTATATGCGGATGCTTGGCCTGAATACAAAGCGATCCCATTCAAAAGCATTCCAGAAGATGAACTTCTGAAAAAGCTTTCTGAAATCGAAACCAGATCGCACCAAGGTAAGATTAGCGAAGTTGAAAAAACCATGTACGCGAACGCCTGCCAATACTTGAACCGAAAACAGAACCTGAAGGTGTAATGTGGGAATAGCACGGCAGCTCAGAAACACCAAGGATCAGGTCGAAAAAATGCTGCGGTTAAGCCCCAGCACCC
>JAYVIY010000301.1:0-3276 GCA_043769795.1 Pseudobdellovibrio sp.
TGATATCAATTATTTTAAGCAATTATTCCTCTGATATAATCAAAAACAAGTTGTAGTTGTTTTATTAACTAATAGAATTGTACAAATGAACATTTTTGATGGCAATAGTATAGTTGAAGAAACACCTCTAAAAGACGACTTTACCATTGTAGTAATAACTCATAATCGTACCGAATTGCTTAACTTGTTGGTTAACAGTTTAAATATAGCATTGCAGAGATACGGCAAAACGAACTGTGACATCGTAATTTGTGTAAATGGTAAAGATTCCAAAACTGATGAGTATCTGAAAAATCTCAGCCTGCGAATCGCACCCATTCCTACTCAGATTATCACCCTGGATCGCCCGGTTACTCCAGCGGCGGCGCGAAATATCGCAACTGCAACTGTGCAATCTGAATGGGTTATGTTTCTTGATGACGATGTGGAAATTCCACCGGAGCTCTTTAATAATTTTAAAAAATTAGTGAAGAGCGACCCCCAGGCTGCGTTGTGGGGCGGGCCGAATCTGACTCCAGAATCGTCCACCTACACACAGCAAAAAATAGGCTGGTTGCTGCAGAGTTATCTTGTTACCGGACCGATTTCTAGTCGTTATAAATTGAATAAAATAGAATCTATTGAATGCAAAGGAAACCATCTCTCTTTGTGTAATATCTTTATCAAAACTCAGGTATTCAGATCTATTTTATTTAATACCAAATTAAAAACCGCCGAAGAAAACGAATTATTTCATAAGCTAACTCTAAATAATCGTAAAATGAAATCCAGCGATTTGCTGTATGTTTGGCACTGCCGCAGAGCCAGTGTTCCCCATTTTCTTGGCCAGATAAAAAATTATGGCTATGGCCGCGGCCAGCTTATTTACCATGGAATGATATCGACGCCGTTAAAAATATTTATATTTTTTGGTTTAATATTATTTCTTTTTTCTGCGATAAAGTTTCCATTGCTGCTTGCGACTGGCGCATTATTTTGGCTTATCGTGATTTTCGTGAGTTTTGCATTCAACTTCAGGATGAAGAACAACAGCCCCGTGGATATCCTGCTCCCAATGCGGCTGTGGTATAATTATTTCCTAGGGATCATTATCGGCTATAAAAGCTCTTACCTTAACAGGCACTCTCATCTTCGCGGATAAGATATCCGCTTTCAAAAAGCAATTTTAATGAGTCTTTATTTTCAACAGCTAAAATAAATTCACCCTTGTGCGGGTCTTTGATTTTATATCTAGCATTTTGGACCTCGACCCAAGGAACAAGGCCGTATTTTGTTTGGGGATCAAATTTTTTTGTTTGATTTCCCTTACCGATATAAAAAGCTGAAATTTCATGAAACAATGGGTCCTGATAATCTGCAAAAATCTGCATCTGACTCTTGCCGAATAAATTTTGTTTTTGGTGGTAAATTGAGTTTGCGAGCGGACTGAAACCCAGTAAATCGGCAGAAAACTTGAGCTTCAGCAAATCTATAATTCCGGGCAGGCGATCTTCTATGTTGTAGTCGGGATGAATTTGTATTGTAGCTTCTGAAACTGGGCCCTTCAGTTTAGATTCGATTGAATCTGCAATGGTCTGCGCAGATAAAATCGGCCCTCTAAAAGAGGAATTGACGTTCATTAAGGTTGTACGCTCGCTGAAATAGTTTTTGAAATCGCTGTGTCCGCCCCAGTTACTAATCAGACAATGGTTGCCCGCAACCAGACTTTGCAGAATAGCCATGCCAAAATTTTCATCCGAATGCAAACTAGGAGAAATAGCCAAACATCGTTTTTCAGTCAAAAATCGGTTAATTGATTCACGACTCTGATGCCCCAAAAAATGAATAGAGGACGTCAAATCAAGTTCATTTACAAGACCCTTCAGATAGTCAAGATACCCGGTTTGCTTGAGCTCCATATTCGGGCTGCCGAGGTCGTCCTCTTTTCCGAACAAAGTGAGCGGTGGTAGAACTAAAGACTTTTTCTTTTGAATAATTGAATAGGCAAGAATCAAGTTGTGCAGGTTTTTTTGTGGGGATAAGCGACCGATATAAACCAAATCAGAAATTTGTGAAAAAGGTTTATTCAGATAGTTTTCCACAGCATTTAAAAGATAAAATGGAAACTTAACGACCTGTGGTTTATTAAACACCGCATGAAGCGTTTTCAGATCGTTTTCGCAGGAAGTAATAAAGATGTCATTGGCCCTGAAAAAGTTTGTTTGCGACCAATTTCTGAAGGGCCAGAACGCGATAGTCGCCATATTATGAACATATATAATGAAGTTAATCGGCAACGCCAGATTTTCTCTTAAAAAAGTGGCGATTTTAAATATCTTATAGTTGAAACACGTCAGCACGATGTGCGTTGCGCGTAAAGCATGAGGTACAATTTCTTCAAGCTTTAGCTTATCTATATCCAGCACTGCTACGTCGAAGCTTCTCTTGTTTGAATGAAGCCACGAGTTTTCAATATGAGGTATAATTTCCTGCATACTGTGCCAGACAAAATTTTCTTTCGAGGTCAGCACCAAAATATTCATAGCTACTTTCTTCTCACAAAGTATTCACCCACAACAAGACCGTGCACCGGAACTTTATCCAAAAAGTTTCGGGCGTCGGTTAGTGATTCAACAATGGGCTCGCCCATAACATTCAAGCTGGTGTTAAGAAGCACATACAGGTTGGTCTTATTACCGAATTTTAGAATAAGTTCATGAAACAGTTTATTTTGCGTAGATCTTACTGTTTGCATTCTGGACGTGCCGTCAATATGCGAAACCTCATTTAGGGCCTGCCTGAAGCCCGCTCTAACATTTGTGGCAAACGACATATAAGGGTTTTCAAAATTCTGTGGCACTTCAAAGTAGTCGTGAGCTTTTTCATGCAAGGTCGAACATCCATAGGGCCTGAATGATTCTCTGAATTTAATTTGTCTGTTAAGTTGATCTTTAACCCCTGGCTTATCTGGCCGGCACAGTATACTTCGGTTACCTAGTGCTCTTGGCCCAGATTCACTGCGCCCCTGAAACCAGCCAAGGATGCGACCTTCTGTCAGAAGGTCTGCGGCAAATTCAGTAATAGAAGCGGGCTTTACAATTTCATAACCGGCAAAAACGCGAACAACATCTTCAGAAATCGGCACCGAAGAAAGCGGACCGTAGTAGCCGTGTTGCTTTTCAAAAGGTTTGGCCCGCCAGACATTATTGCTATTCAAATAAGACATGTAAGCTGTGCCAAGACCGATGGATTCATCTCCGGGAAAAGGTGGAACATAAATATTTTCAAACAACCCGA
>JAYVIY010000302.1:0-8744 GCA_043769795.1 Pseudobdellovibrio sp.
CGCCCCAAAGGCTTGTGGCTGGCCGACTTTGATAACGGAAATGGATACTTTTGCTGGAAGTTTCCGGAAGTTAAAATTTTATATAAACATGGCTACCAAGATGGCTTTACTGGGCGTATTCTGATTTCATCTAATGAGGAATCACATGAGAATTGCCCTTGCCCAAATTAATTGTACTCTAGGCGATTTTGAAAATAACAAAAACAAAATTCTGAATTTTATCACCCGTGCAAAAGAAAAAAAAGCAGAACTGGTCATCTTTCCGGAAGCCTCTCTTTTCGGCTACCATCCGTTTGACTTACTTGAGAGAGAACAAGTCATCGAAAAACAATCGAAAGCCCTTAAACAACTTGTTAAGGCGATACCTGCAGATATTCATGTATTGATCGGCGGCTTTGAAAAAAATAAAAATAAAAAAGGTAGGCCTTATTTTAATGTGGCATTTCTTTGCACCCGAAATAAAATATTAAAATCATTTCAAAAAGAACTACTGCCCACCGGAGATGTATTTGATGAGGCGCGGTTTATTGAAAAAGGCAGCTTAAAGAACAACTATTTTAAAATTAAAAATAAGAATTTCTTTCTCACGATTTGCGAAGACATTTGGGCCTGGGAAAATAAAAAAGGTCATTCTATCTATACTGAAAATCCGCTCAAGAAAGTAAAGAAGCAAAAAATTGATCTGGTTATTAATATGAGCGCGTCTCCTTTTTTCGAAGGAAAACTGCAGCAACGCGAATATGTGGTTCAAAAAACGGCCAAACACTTTAATGCGCCGATGGCTTACGTTAATCTGGTGGGCGCGCAAGACGAAATTATTTATGACGGTCAGAGCTTTTTAGTCGACAAAAAAGGTAAAATAAAATTTTTATGCCTCGATTTTTCAGAAGACCTCAATGTTTTTGACTTAGAAACACTTAAAGACTGGAATTCACACTCTTCGCAAACGAAACCGACGGCAACCGAACAGCTACACAAGGCACTGGTCTTAGGGCTTCGAGATTTTTCAGAAAAAACCGGTTTGAAGAAAGTTCACCTGGGCCTTTCCGGCGGAATCGATTCTGCAGTGGTTGCATGTATTGCGGTTGATGCCCTCGGGCCGAACAATGTCAGCCTGTTTGCCTTGCCAACGCAGTTCAATAAGGCCGAAAGTTTTGAACTTGCAAAACAATTGGCGAAAAATCTGAAAATCGATCTTCAAACTATTCCGATTCAGCCTCTATTTGAACAGATTAGAACCACGATAGATACGCAGTTTGAAATCAGCGAATTTGGAGTTGTACACGAAAATCTGCAATCGAGAATACGTGGGCTACTTCTTATGGCCTATGCGAATAGCAAAGGCAGCTTGCTGCTGACGACCGGAAATAAGTCCGAGTATGCAACTGGATACGCGACCCTCTACGGTGACATGTGTGGTGGCCTTGCTGTTATCGGTGATTTAACTAAAAAGCAGGTTTACAATCTGGCCAAGCATTTTAATTCTGGCTACGAATTAATTCCTGAAAAAATAATAACACGAGCTCCATCTGCAGAGCTGCGTCCTAATCAAAAAGATCAGGACAGCTTACCGCCCTATGACCTGCTGGATGCTTCGGTGGTAAAAATTGTGGAAGATCGCAAAAGAGCTACAACCAAGACAGACGCTTGGTTATTGAATATTCTGATGAAAACCGAATTCAAACGCTGGCAATCAGCACCGATTTTGAAAGTGTCAGAACACTCTTTCGGTAGAGGCCGACGCTACCCGGTTGCCCATCGCGCAGCAGAGCTTTAGAACAAGAAATCCATCTGTTTGGGTTGCCGCACGATTTGCGGAAATCGGACTTCGGGTTTTCCTGTTAAGGCCACCAGGTTTTCAAGTTGCGGCGGTTTGCCACCGACAGAAATTCGCTTCACTAATTCAAGAAACAAATGTCCGCAATAAGTTGCATCTTCTTCAGCACGATGAAAACCGGTTGAAGGTATTTTCAGATGTTGAACCAGAGTACCCAATTTATAGTTGGCCAAGCCCGGAAAAACTTTGCGACTGATCGGAAGTGAATCTAAAACGATTCCTCTTGGCGCCGGCATCTCATGTTTTTTAATGTCAGATAACAAAAACTGCGCGTCGAACGGTGCATTGTGGGCCACCATCGGAAAATCTTCACAGAACTCCGCAAAGGAGCCGAGGAGGCTTTCAATTCTTGGCTTACCGGCCACCATATCATCAGTAATTCCGTTAACCGCAGTGGCTCCCGGAGGTATAGATCTTAAAGGGTCGATCAGAGTCGAAAAAACGCTTTCAACAACGCCGTCGACAAAGAGTACGGCTCCGATTTCAACTATTTGGTCGACGCCTGGTACAGTTCCTGTGGTTTCTAAGTCAAAAGCTATGAATCTCATACTAAATTTGATACAAATAAATTGTGTCTGTTTCAACAAAAACACTACAAATCAAAAATTTATTTTCTGCAATCGGCTTTAAAGCAGGCAATAACCTCCTTGATACATTAAATGCGAACAAAGTGAGCATCGCCCAGTCCTGCGACGGCAACGGAACTTGCACCACCTGCCGGGTTCTTATTCTTGAAGGTTTAGAGAATTGCAGCTCGAGATCAGAAGTTGAAAACGAAAGGGCGCTGGAACGAAACTTTCGTGAAAATGAAAGGCTAGCATGTCAGACAATTATAAATGATGACCTTGAAATCGAAATATTAAACCCCGAACCAATCGACTAATTTACTGTGTGACGTAAAAATTATTCGTGTATATCCAGGTCAGCCACTTGATGGCATCAGGAAGCGGAAAGCGCGGACTTATACGAACCTGAATTCTGTAAACTCCCGGGCCGGAAATCGGAAAAAAACCTTCAAAGGTATTCAAAGTATCTGAACGCTTACCGTTTTTATAGAGTACGACTTCATAAAATGAGGTGGGCTGAAGGGGCAGCTTGAAATAAAAATGAGTATTTTTATTATTTCTTAAAGTTGAACCAATCGTGAATTTTTTCTGATTTGATTCGTCTAATGCATAAGCCTCGAAACCCTTTGGGTCTCCCAAGGCATCAAAACAAATATAGAACTGACCGGTTTTTAAAGCGGCCAAAATCTTAACTTTGTCTTTGGTCATATTACCGGTTAACTCCGAGGTTAATAACAGGTGGTTCGACGAAATGCTCAGAACACTCTCGTAACTCGGAAATTTAACCAGCCAATCTGCTAACGGAATGGCCCGGGCCGAAGCTTCTGCGCCCTGAAAAGCCACGAATTTGCGTTGCTGTGACTCCTGATCGAAAAGATTCAGCTCTTCGGTGGGCTCTTGAAACAAGCGCATAAGAGCCAATCGCGGATTGAATGGGTAAAGTAAGATGCTCCATAAAGTAGAAAGCTTTGAATAACTCCAAGACTGTTGTGAAAGGCTTTTAAGATTAGCTATTTCAACCCCATCAAGGCCGTCAGGAATAGGTCCTGCCCAGCTAAATCCGGTTTTAAACGGGTGGGCTAGAACTAACAGTGAGTCCGAGTGTTTGTGCGCCGATTGCGAAAGCAAATCAGATAACAAAAGTTGCGACTCACCGGTTTTAAGGCCGAGATTTTTTTCAAGTACAGAGTAGTAAATTAATCGCGAATCTTTATAGCCGTATTTTGCGCCCTGTAGAACTCCGACGTTCTGTAAGTAGTTATCATCCGGAGACTTAATCTGAGGGTTTAGATCCGTAAGCATAATAAATTTATTCTGGGCTTTTTTTGCTTCGTGCAACACCACGCTTAAAGGCTCGGAACCTATTGATAAATTAGTGTGGATGTTCATCGTCAACTTGTAGTCGTAGTAGAAATCGGAAGTTTTTACTTTTCGCTGAATGAAATTTAATTCAAATTGAGAAATGTAGAACCCATAGATAAAAAAACTGATAAGTAAAAAGGCGAATGTAGCCAGTACTTTATTCATAGATAAACTGATAGAGCCCCAGACTGATATTGTCAAAGCTCCGTATCTTTATTTTTTTATAAAGCTGATAATTTGCCGGCCAATCGCTGATATCGTACTTCAGAACATAAAAAGAAGCTGTCGTCGGCTCTGAATCTGGCAACGAGTCATAGAAATCAAGGCGGGAAAGGCCGCTGAGTTTCGGAATATTTTTTTGAGTCTGCCAGGAAAGAAGCGAGGCGACCTGATAACTGGCGCCAAAGAGCGGCGAATACTCACCGAGTAATGGAACAACTTCAACCAATTGTGACGAATTCACCAGGTTTTTTTTAACCGGTTCGCTGAACGGCGAGCAAAGAAAACCAACGACCAGGCCATAAAAAATCAACCAGTAGAAAACAGAATATTTAAAAAATTTACTTTGAGCCGACTCACTAAAGTAACTGATCGAGTGTAAGTGCGAGGTCAACGGCCAATTGCCTTCGACCACAGACTTAAACGAACTCAAAAAGAAAAAACCGATCTGCGAAATCGAAAATGTTTTATCGATCGACGCGATGCTGCGCTGAAAAAAGCTAAAAACGATAACGGGGCTAATAATGAGAATCTGCGCTACAAGGTAGCCCGCTGGCCAAGCCCATTCAAAACTGTCTTCGCCAAAGCCATGATTTATTTGAAACAAAAAAGAAGACCAGTTGTTTTGTGCATTCCAGACAATGACCGGCCCTGAAAAAATAGCCCCAAAAAATACGGTCATAAAAATTCCGGCTGGCCGAAGAGTTTTCCATTTTTTTGAAATTAAAAGATAAATAAGACCTGAAACAACAAACAGTACGATGTGGTATTTAGAACAGAATCCAAGACCCAGAAACACACCGGTTAAAGCATACCACTTTAAGGAGTTTGAATTAAGAATTTTCAAAAATCCGAGGAACGAAAGTGACCAGAAAAGAACAAGCGGAGTATCTGGGGTGGCCAGTAGTGAGCCGATTCCCAACAAAGGATTCAGAAAAAACAGTACTAACCACAAAAAAATCTGGCGTTCGCTATAATGTTTCATTCTTAATATGGCGACCCATATCAGGGCTATGCCAACACCGGCTAAAATAAAAGAAATTCTCAGCGAAATTGGATTTCCGGCGGGCAATATTAAATGCCCTAAATAGATAAACCAACTGACCATCGGAGGGTGGTCAAAATAGCTCAGCTGGGGATGTAAAGACCATATGTAATAGTAAGTTTCGTCGCCAAAAACCGGAATAAAGTAAGACAACAAAACTTTTAGCAGCAGAGATGCTATTAATAAAGATGTTACGGATAAACTTTTCAATTAGAATGTCAGTTTTATCGCTTTATGACTGCCAGACGGGATCATTTCCTCGCCATTTACGCTAAATTTAAGAGCGCTGGCGTCGGCCGCCTTTAAATAAAGACCCACTTTGGATCTCAAAATCTGAATTTGATTCGGAGAAAGTTTCAGTACAGTAAAACGTACTGAGTCACCTTTTGCATATTCGATTTCTGTTTCTTTTTTTGCTTCGATAATAACTTCAACCGGCTTCCCGATAGATTTTTTGAAGCCCTCTTCCAGAGCGGGCTCGATTTTGGCCGGTGCTGAAACTGTATCTCCCGAAACTGCAGTGGTCTTAGCATTGCCATTCACCAGTGAGGCTTCGGAACTAACTATAATTGCAGACCTTTCGGCAGAAGCTATCAGAGCGAGCTCTTCGGCAGCCGGCTTTGTTTCACTATTTAATTCAGCTGCCAAAGAGGCGGATTTAAAATTATCAATAACCCGATTGCTGACAACTAAAACCACAATGAGAAATGCGGCGATGGTGATCATTAATACAATTTTTTTCGGATTTTCACTATTGAGATAATTAGTGCGTGCGGCAGCATTCTTTGCAGAAAAACTTTTAGCTGTTTGCTTGAGAGCCGGGCGCGCAGTCTTAAAATTATTTTCATTAACGTCGGCAACCGGCGGGGGCACCTTTGGAAGTGGGTTTGTTGTGCCCATTTCTTCCTGAAACTGTCGTAACACGACCTCAGAATCAATTTTTAGTAATTGGGCATAACTCTTTACGAAGCCACGCACAAAGGTTTTTGCCGGAAGTGCATCGATTTCGCCCGCTTCAATAGAAGCAATTATCTTCACACTGAGCTTCAACGAAGACGCAACATCCTGCACGCTGAGTTTTTGATTGATCCTTTCAGACTTCAGCAACTCTCCAGTAATTCTCATAGAGCACCTTTTTTTAACAGCTCAAGCATTTTCTGAGCTTTTTCAATGTTATATCCGGATGGATAGATTTTAATAAGTTCTTCAAATCGCACTCTGGCTTTGTCTTTTTCGCCATTCCGGAAAAGGGCAATCGCAGAATAAAAATGAGCTTCGTCAGCCTCTATTTGGTTGCAGAACGGAATGGCTCTTTCGAGCTGAATAACGGCATAGTTGGTATCTTTTTGCTCGAGGTAGCTGCGCCCGAGGTAAACGTGGGTGTAACAATTTTCTCGATCTTTTTCGAGCGATTTTTTGAAGAAAGCAACGGCATTTACATAGTTTTTACGTTTGAATTCGAGCACACCGTAATTGGCAAATGCTTTCGGAAAGTCGACATAAGTCAGGTCGGCAAGAACTTCCTTTAATAAGCCTTCAGCCTGGCGATACTGTCCGATTTCTATAAAAGCCCTGCTCAAATTATTTTTAGCATCGGTAAAACGGGGATTAATTGAAATGGCTTTACGATAATGCTTTTCAGAAAGCTCATAACGTTCGCGCAAAAAGTAAACCAAGCCGAGGTTTGACTGTACGGAGGCATTATTAGGATCTGTTTCTTCGGCGATTAAGAGTTCTTTAAGGGCTAAAGGGTAATTTTCTTTCTTTAAATAATCGACCCCAATCTGCAAATGAAGATCAGCGATCTCACTTTTTTCAGGCGCAGGTTTGGACGCGCAACCCAGAAATAATAGACTGTAGCCGGTAAATATTAATGTGATTAAAATGGCTGCAAATCTGGTCATATTCTAAGACTAGCACTAGTTTGTATTCAGTCAATTATTTACTCAGCTATTTGGTCAGCAGAACAACAGTTTCAAAATGATCGGTTTGCGGAAACATGTCGAAAATCTGAAGATGCGAAATTCGGTATTCGGGATGAATTTGAAGAATTCGTTTCAGGTCGCGGGCTAAAAACACCGGATGACAACTGACGTAGAGAATATTTCGAGAAGCTGTATCTATAATTTTTTGCAAGACAGAGTCTGAACACCCCGCCCGCGGCGGATCTAGCAAAACAAGTTCTTGAGAAAGCGGTCTTCGAATAACAAACGATTCGCAATCGGAGGTAAAGGCAAAAAGTCTTTTCTGCAACTTAAGTTCAGTCAGTTTTTTAGTTGCGAATGAAGTGAGTTTAGAATTCATCTCAACACTTTCGATGCGTAAATCGGGAAGGTCTTTTAAGATTGAAAATGTGAAATTTCCGGCGCCGGCGTAAAGCTCGGTCAGAAACTCCGGATTTATTTTTTTGACAAGTCCAACAACTTCATTGACGAGAACTTTGTTCACAGAATTGTTAACCTGAGAAAACGAAAGGCCTTCTCCGCCATCGCCAATCGGGTAATATTCAAATTGGTTTAATTGATTGATTCGCAGTTCATACTTTTTTAACTCCTGAGTAGGTCTCAATTGAGTTTTAATAACTGAAATCTGTGAAGAGATTTCAGTTTCCGCGATCAAGCAGGAATCAATATCGACGATTTCGTGGCTGGATTTTTTAAAATAGCCGAGTTTCTGCCCGGATTGCTTTAACTGAATACGATTACGGTAGTGAAAACTGTTTTCTGATTTGATCGATGCCGAAAGTTCATAAGAAATTTCGGGAAGAAACTTCTTAAATAAATCAGTTAAGATCAGTTCTTTTTGTAGAATCTGTTCGTCTTCGCGCACGTGCTGCCAGGTGCAACCACCGCAAGCTTTAAAATACTCACAGGGGGCTTCACGTCGTGAGGGCGAAGCGTCTATTATTTCAATGATTTCACCGATCAGATGATTTTTTTCAGTATGAACAATTTTGATTTTTACTTTATCTTGGGGAGCCGCCAAAGGCACAAAGACGACCAAAGATTTTTCATTTAGCTGCAGACGCGCAAGCCCATCGCCGCCAACAACGAGTTTTTCGATAGAAACGATATGCTCAGAATGCAAAAGGGACTCTATCTCAGAGCCCCTTTTTGGAACTAATGAATTATTTTTCACCGCTATTTTTTCAGCCGGTTCAATCTACATATTCACGAGTTCATGTTTATCGAAAAAAATAGCCAATTCGCGTTCGGCAGATGTAACAGAATCCGAACCATGAACTGCATTTTCGCCCATAGAGTCGCCGTGCTTAGCGCGGATAGTTCCGGCAGTGGCTTTTTTAGGATCAGTAGCTCCCATGATTTCACGATTTTTTAAAACTGCGTTTTCACCGACTAAACACATCATCATAACAGGACCTGAAGTCATAAACGAAACGAGTTCTCCGAAGAAAGGGCGTTCTTTGTGTTCTGCATAGAATAACTCACACTTTTCTTTTGAGAGCATTCCGAGTTTAGCGCCGGCAATTTTTAATCCGCTTGTTTCGAATTGAGTGATAATGTCGCCGATAACGTTTTTCTTAACTGCGTTTGGTTTAATGATTGAAAATGTTCTTTCTGTTCCCATAGTTACTCCTTGTTTAAACTCAGATTTTGATTGCAGAACTAGGTGTAAACTGCGACCTAGAATAGGTCAAAGTATTCTTTTAGGATTTAGGTTTCAGAGATGCTCAAGCCCTGTAAATCAGGCGCAA
>JAYVIY010000303.1:0-3261 GCA_043769795.1 Pseudobdellovibrio sp.
CGGTGCTGTTCGCGTAAAAAATTAAAAAGAGGTTCGACGAAATCAAGACCAAAAAGTTTTTTTAACGGATTACGTGCAAATCCATTTATAAAGGTTAAAGAAAGAAAAATCTCCGGGAACTGGTCATAGGTTTTTATTAAGTACGGAACACCGAAACTGTGGCCCACAAAATGGGCTTTTTCGATATTTAAGTGGCTCAAGAGGCCCTTAATGTCAAACGCGAGGTGTTCAAAAGAAAAATTATTTGGATTATTTACCGGCGTGCTTTTGTGGTGCCCCCGAATATCAAAAAGTATTACTTTATGAGTTTTTGAAAAATATTCGACTTGGTTGTGCCAATGGTTCATCAAACAAGCAATTCCATAAATGAAAACAATAGGCTCGCCGGCGCCGCGAACTTCATAATAAATCGGGGTTCCATCCATTGCGGAAAATGATCCGGTTTCTTTCGGTATGAACTCCGGCGAATTCGTCATGATAAGACACTCAACTCAATTATTGATGTAGAAACGCGCAAAAGATCTCCCTTTGAAATTTTATGCTGGTCAAAGGCAGCACCGTTTATCGTGGCCCGATCTCCACAAAGATTTTCGACGAAAGATTGATCACCAATTTGGAAAAATCGCGCAACCCGCCTGGGGGATGACGGGTCTTTGAGATCAAGATCTAAATTATTATAGCCGAGCTCTCGGGGGCCGTAACTCAGGGTGTAGGCTTCTTCAAACTGCGGGCCCTTCATAAAAATCAACCGAATTGGGTGCAAAAAGAAAAATATTTCTGTTGAAGTTTTGCGGGGTTGAAACTTCTCGAGCCAATCCCTTAAGGCCTCTTTCCAGGGTCCGATTGGGCCAGGGCTCCGTTCTACAACCTTAAAGCCACTCTGCCCTAAGTGAAAGATCAGCCCAGGTATTAACGTGGCACTAACAACTTCTTGAGTGCCTAGGCGTAATTTAGATGGAGCTAAGCATTCGATATTCCAAGACTTTTGCTGGCTATAGCCGATTACCGCGTGAGAAACGGCCATTTCGACGTCATCAAAAGAAATGTCATCTTGGGCTCTGCCGATGATGAGGCCATTTCTAAGCATGAGCCGCTTTCCCTTATTTCCGCCATCAAGAATTTCGAGTTCAAATCTCATAAGAAATCATATTAAGCCTTTCATTCTGGGCTTGTCCACAGGAGGCTTAGGTGTTAGACCTTTAAAACACAAAAAGTCATCCTTGCTCCCCCAATACAGGGCGGGGCTTTAACCGAAAGGAATATCATGGATCTTAAGGCCGAACTTAAGCGTCCGTACGAAGCAGTAATTCTCGTACACCCAGACGCAACTTTAGAAGAGCAAAAAGAGCTTTTCAAAAAAAACAAAACAACAATTGCTAGCTTTAAAGGCTCAGTTCACACATTAGAGACTTGGGGAAAGCGCAATTTAGCTACTCCAATCGGTAAGCTGAGAAAAGCTGTTTATTTTCATACCATGTTCGAAGCGGGCCCAAATGCAATCATGGAGCTTGAGCGTACAATGAGAATTAATGATAAAGTTTTACGCTTCATGCACACGAAGCTTGATGAAAGGACTCCCGTGTCTAAACACGCAGAGGCTTTCAAAAAAGGTTTATCTGATTCTGCTGCTCGTGAAAAAGAGCGCGAAGCAAAAATGCAACTTCGCCGCCAAGCAGCCGCACAGGCTCGCAGCGAAAAATACGACAAAGAAGAAATGTAAAGAATAAATAGGTAATCATGGGCTTGTTGAAAACACAAAAAGATAAGAACATCTTGGTTTTGGCCATCATCAGCGCCTTTGCCTCTGTGCTGTTTTCTTTTTTTGGGGCTCCATTTATGAGAGCTCTTTTTGTTTCAACTAAGTCGAGAATTTTTTGGGCAACGGCAACTTTACTAATTTTGACGATGCTGGTAGCGGGAACAAGAAATCACAAAATACTGGAAACAGCGGTTTATGTAGGGTCTATCTGGATGACTTTGGGTGCCTACAGTGAACTTGAGAAGCGTGGTGTTGGATGGTTGAGCTCAGGCTTAATTTCAATGACCATAGGATTTCTCTTCGCCTTGGCCGGATATTTTTTAATTTTAAAAAACCTCACCAACAATGATCTACTGGCCGAAATAGTTGAGCCCCTGAGCTTGGCCCTAAATAGGGCAATACCTCAGGACTCACCCACTTCTGCTACTCTGGTAAAGTTCTTACCCGGAATTTTCATAGCTAGCCTATTCGGCTCGTTGGCAATTAGCTTTGCCTTTGAAGACAGTGTAACAAAAATGTTTAGGATCCAAAGGGATCGCGTAGCTTCTGGCCTTCGTTGGCTGGAATTTCGTTTACCGAGCTTTGCGATCTGGTCGGCTCTTGTTGCTATTCTTCATTCTGAGCTAAATTTCGGACCGGCTTATTTGCAGATCTTAAGTATTAACGTATTAATTGTGTTATCAGTGGCGTTTTTCTTTCAGGGAATCACGGTTGTTGCGACCTTGTTGCGAATTTATCGTGTTAGTCCAATCTTGCGAAGCATTACCTACTTACTGATTTTTCTTCAGCTTGCCCCGTTTATAGTTTTTATGGGGTTTGCGGATTATTGGGCTGACTTCAGAACGCTCGTTTTAAAAAAACAAAACAACATTAAATTAAAGTGAGGATTATATGAAAGTTATTTTACAAAAAGATGTTAAAGATCTGGGAAAAGTCGGCGACCTAGTAAGCGTTTCAGAGGGTTTCGCTAGAAATCTACTGTTTCCGAGAAAGCTTGCGCTCGAAGCTACTGAAAAAAGAGAAAATGAATACAATCATTTGAAGCGCGTTGCAGAATCTAAAAAGAAAAAAGCAATGTCTGAGCGTCAAGCTATTTTGAATAAGATCAAAGGCGCAACCGTTGGATTTAAGCTGAACGCCGGAGAAAACGATAAACTTTTCGGAACAGTGACAACAACAGATATTTCTAAGGGTCTTGAAAAGCTTGGCTTTTCAGTAGACAGAAAAGACATCCACCTCGAAGAGCCGATTAAGGTTTTGGGCACCCACAAGGCGACAATTCGTTTTGGAGAAGGCCTAGAGACTTCAATCCAGGTTGCTGTTGAGCGCGCTTAGCTATAAACCAGCGACGCTTGCTGCTCAGTTTTGACATTCTGAAAAAGGTAAAGGACTCTGAAAAGAGTCCTTTTTTATTGGAGAAATTATGAAGTATTTTTTTATGGTTTTATTTTTGAGCTTGTCTGCACTGGCGCGGGTTACTGATAACCAGGTTGTAATAAAAA
>JAYVIY010000304.1:0-8683 GCA_043769795.1 Pseudobdellovibrio sp.
AAAACAAAGAGCATGAGAAAAGCTATTTCAGCCCAAGTTGACGTTGATATCAAAACCAATACCGGAATTCTGAAGAACAAAGAGATGATCGATTGGAAAAATAAAGCCAATGGGGTTCGGGTTGAATTTTTTATTGATGGTCGAATTCAACTCAATGGTGACGGCGGTTTACTGACTTATATTGAAGGTACGGCGCTTTTAAATCCCCATGTGACGATGAAGTATAAGTTGGCCGATTCAGATTGGGTTGAAACCGAAAGAGTAAGTAATCAGTCGCCGGAAATACCGGAAGCAACTCTGCCGCATCCTCACACATTTAAGTTGGGTGAATTCATAACTCACGCTACTTTATACGGAAAAATACCCTTATCAAAATTTTTAAAAACCGGTTTTTCGCGAATTTCAGATCAATCGATCAAAGATTTTGTGAAATCGGGAATGCCGAAAAATCTAGTTGAAAAGCCTATTACTTCATTAAATGAAGAAGAATTTAAAAAAGTATTTCAGGCGATTCAGGCGACAACATTAATGGCGCCATCGACGAAGTCGGTATTAACGGTTGGTGAAGAAGCCCTGTCAAAGTCGATCAATCGTCTGGGTAAAGTGGATTTTTTCTCGGTGATGACTCGAAAACCCACCATTTGTGATTTTAAACCTGTAGTCGTCGAAGTTGCACTTGCGCGGTTCATTGACCGCGGAGACAACGATCAGCCGGTGCAGTTGCTACGTTTTGCCAATCGAGTGCCATTGCAATTTGATAAATCCGGATGCGCAATCACTTGGGCTATCGAAAGTGTGAACTGGAAGTCTTACGGTTTAGCGCAACCGAAAGATTCATTACCCCTGGGCTCTTATGTATTTGCCGTTTCGGTGGTGTCTCCGTTTATTAAATTTAAAAATGCTTCGAAAGAAACCATCGATGCTTCAGATGAACTGGTTGAAGAAATTCGACGGGCGCTGATGCAAGCCGGGCAGAAACTTTCAAGGCATATTAAACATGAAATGAAAGAAGCTGACCTCGAGCGTAAGTTAGCCCATATCGAACAATTTGGTCCGATTTTGGTGGAAAAGTTAGTGCACATCGCGGGAGCGAACGAATCCCGGCGCAAAAAAGCTGAAGAAGGTCTTAAAAAAATTCTGGGTCGCGATTCTGAAGCGGCGCAAAGTGACCTTGTAGAAGCTCAGACTAAGTTAGCGGCGCAAAAGAAGAAGGAAGCAAAACTTTCAGGTGAATCGGATGAAGACGACATCATTGAGAACAAAGAAGCTCAGCCGAAACCGGAAATTAAGAAAAATAAGAAGTAGGTAGCAGATGGCTTTAATAAAAGTTAGAGAACTGAAATTAGATATTCCGAAAGAAGCTAAGATCCTGGCAGAAAGAATGCTGAAAGATCTTGAGAATTCGAAGCGTCCTTATTTAGAGGCTGTAAAAACCTCACTGGATAATTCAAATTACAACGCCAAGGTCGGGTATTTGACTCCAGGAGATAAAGTCGTTCGCACCGAACTTAATGTCTCTTCGGTTCAGAAAATGGCCCGTGTTGTTTTTATGCTCGAGATTTTACTTCGAAACCTTGACATCGGTGCAGTCAATACGAAGCGTGAACTTTATTATATCTGTAAAGGTCTGATTAAGGGAAATAATCGTTACCGTCCACTGGATTTTGATGGTCAGGATGAATCAGACAGTATCATTGATTTTATCGGTGACATGCTCGAAGTGTACCGTGAAGAACTGAATTGCTTTGCCAACGATCGCGGCGGACAGACTTATTCCCAACAATTGGTTGTTACCGAAAGTTTACCCGACGGCGACAAAGCTGTCGTTGATTTATCGACCTTGGGAACGTCACCGTTTCAACCGAAAAACCGGCCGCAGGCATTGAAATTAAAAGCAAAGAAAAAAATTGATTTCTGCCTCGTGGTTGAGTCAGAAGGTACCGCCGGAACCCTGCAATCGATGGGTTTCACTAAACGAAATAATTGTATTTTAATGGGCGCTCAAGGCGTGCCTTCAAACGGTGTTCGCGGTTGGTGTAAATTGATCGAAAATCAACTGGATGTTCCGATGTATTTTTTTGGAGATCTCGATGCGTACACAATGCAAAATATTTTCAGAACTCTAAAAGCGGGTTCGGCAGCCTCTCTGATCAGAAATAGCGATTTCAGTGCGCCAAATGTGAGATTTTTGGGAGTGCTTCCGGGCGACGTTAAAAAATATGATCTACCTCATTACAAGGTTAAAGAAAGTGATCCGGCAGAAGCCAGAGCTTTGAAAAAAGCGAAAGATGCGCTCGAGAATGATCCGTTTTTCAAAGATAAAAAAAATAAAGACCTCTCTGACATTTTACGCTGGCTGATTAAAGAAAAAATTCGTTGTGAGCAACAAAGTTATTTTTCAGTGGACCCTCGTGATCCGATAAAAACTGAAAAAATTATTTTAGAAAAAATTAGAAAAGGTGACTACGTTTAGTTTCGGTAACCGCAAAAGTCTGATTTTTGCGGTGCCTTTGGCTTTTTTGATTTCATATATCTTTAACTCAATTGATTTTCTGAGGATTATTTCACTTCTGCTCGCAACAATTCCCCTTCATGAGCTGGGTCACGCGCTGGCAGCCTGGATGGGCGGGCGTTGGGCGATTCCGCTGGGGGCAGTCGTGCCTACCGCGGGAATGACACTGATTTCTTATTCGCGATCTTACTTTTTTATTTTTTTATTTTTCAGCAGTGTAATGTATGGGATCTATTATTTTAATAAACGAAAGTACGGATTTCATCTGACTATTTTGCTATTGGTATTTTTCATGAGTTTTTTTCTGACTTTCCGAATTGATGAGTTACGATTGGCTTCGTTTATTTCGATGGCTGGCATTGCCGGAGAAATTTTTTTAAGTACGTTTTTGGTGGTCGCATTTTATTACAACCTGACGAAAAGATTCAGATGGGACTTCTGGCGTTTTCCGGCCTTGTTGTTTGGTAGTTCGGCTTTTACAAATTCGGCAATTCAGTGGTACCGAATAAAAAACGAATTGCAGGCACTGCCGATGGGCTCGGCAGTAAGTGGCCAAGGAGCGCGCGACTTGAATGGAGACCTAAACCAGTTGATTCTGGCCGGTTGGATGCCAACCCAGATTATTGCCATTTATTGGTTGTTTATAAAAATCTGTTGTCTTGTTTTAGTTACTTATTACATTCTCGGTCTGCTAAAGGACCAGTCTAAAATTTAATTTGCGGGAAAAATGTTAAAAATCTGTTAATCTTGGTTTGAGGTCGGATGAACAAGAAAATTGATTTGGATACCACGCGTTCTGAGTTCGGAGGGATCAAGGGTCTTTTCGAAGTTCTTTTGCGACGATTTAAAGTCATTATGCATATTGCTACGATGATTCCGGTGTATTTTCTTGCCTGCCTTGTTTTGGGTGCCTGTTTAATTCCGGGTATCTCGCTCTATCGGGCGATTTCAGAACTCACAGCCGGACAAGCCACACTAATTCAAAATGCAGCTTACGGACTTACTTTTGCGATTGGGTTTTTTATGTACGGGGTGAGCATGATTTTTATGGCTCCCGCATTAAATTTCGTACTGGTAAGAAGACTCAAAGAATGGCGTGGGCCCTATTACTCGGCAGAGTCGCTGAAATGGTTTATCCATAATGGACTGACTTACCTGGTTCGCTTTACCTTTTTAGAATTTGTGACGCCCTCGCCCCTTGGCATTTTGTTTTATCAGATGATGGGGATGAAAATCGGCAGGGGTGTGCAAATCAATTCGACGTGGATTTCAGATCCTTCGCTGATAGATATTGGCGATAAATCGACTATCGGTGGCTCAGTTACATTGGCAGCGCATTACGGGCAAGGCGGACTGTTGGTTATTGCGCCAATTAAAATCGGTGCGGCCTGCACTATTGGTATTAAGGCCACAATTATGGGCGGAGTGACCGTGGGAGACGGCGCGAAGTTACTTCCAAATTCGGTTTTACTTCCTAAAACAATTGTTCCCGCGGGTGAAACCTGGGGTGGAGTTCCAGCTCAAAAAATTGAGCTGAAACATTTTTATGGAAAAACGAAAGACGGTAAAGAAAGCGCTTAGTTGGCTTTTAAATCGAGCTGAATCTTAATATTGTCCTGAATCAATTTGTCGCCCAAAGCCGAAATTGCCTTAAACTTTCCAGAATTATATACGATGTCATATTGAGTACGATCTTTGATTTCACCTTCGGCAGTTGCACTGTATGCGTTGCCTTGCTTAGTCAGCGTCGCAAGCAGTTCTTCTGCGTGAGTTTTTCCTTTGATCGTCAAATCACCGAAAATTTTATGAGTTGGGCCGCTTTTAGCGTCTTTAATTTCTTCTACTTTTGTGATTTTAAACTGCGCTTCTGAAAATTTTTCTACATCAAAGAAGTCTGGACTTCTTAAGTGACCTTCCAATTTAGGAGAGTCGCCTGTCTTTAAGCTTTTCATATCCATAGTAAATGTGCCGCCGACGATTGAATTGTCTTTCATTTCGACGCTGCCGTTTTTCAATGTGATATCGCCGTTGTGTGTTTTACCGACTCCAAATCCCTGCCACTTAAGAGTTCCGGTCACATTCATTTTGCTGACAGTAGATTTGGCTGCTTTTGCCTTAGGCGCAACTTTCGCGGGCTTTGCCACATCTGCATAAGTCATGCTGGTAATCAGAGAAGCGAGAATAAGTATTTTTTTCATTTTGACTCCTTGGGTTTATTTGGCCTTGGCCGTTTTCTTCAAAATAAGTAGAGCATAGGTATGAAGACATTTCAAAGCGCTGTTTCGGGTTGTGTTTTAAGTCGACGAAATAGTGAATCCGTCCTAAGACTTGTGCAGTAATTTTTCTGTATTAAACGGGGGTTTAAGATGGGGTCTACAATCAATTCAAACAATTCAGAGTTCAAATCTAAAATAAATGTATGTTTAGTTCTGATTTCATTTTTTTTATTTTCCTGTACGAAGAGTTCGAATGAATCGAATCCGAACCTGATGCTGGCAAACAACATCGTCAGTACCCGGGCTCAGAACACGACCCATTTCATGGCTGTTTTGAAACTGAAAAATCCGGCATTGCTTGAAAGCACGCAGAAAGTGAATGGCCGCGCAGTCATTGATGAAAAGCTTCTCGCTGAAATAAACAAAGAACAAGATGAGACAATTGCCGGCCTGAAAGCACTTTCGCCCGAAGTTCAAATCGTCTTTCGGTACAAAATGGTTCTTAATGCCATTGCGGTTTTAGCTCCGATTGAAGTGAATGATAAAATGAAACTACTTGGCAGTATTGTTTATAGTGAAAAATCAGGTTCATTTGAAAGGCCTAAAACCTTTGAACTTTCAAACTCGGTTGCGCTTCCTAGCTTTGCCCAACGAAATTCTTCGAAATTTATCGGCGCTGAAAAATTAAATCAAGCGGGTATAACTGGTAAAGGCGTAAAAGTCGGAATTATCGATACCGGAATTGATTACACCCATTCGATGTTTCTCGGTGAAGGCACTGCCGAAGCTTATAAAGCGATTAACCCCTCCGTTTCGGCTGCTGGCTTTCCGAACAAAAAAGTTGTTGGTGGTATTGATTTAGCGGGCACGAGCTTTGACTCGGGCTCTCCTGAGTTTCAGAATCATATTCCTAAGCCTGATGTGAATCCGCTTGATGAAGCCGGGCACGGAACTCACGTTGCCGGTACCGTAGCCGGAATGGGCGATAACGTTAACACGTATAATGGAATGGCTCCGGATGCAGAACTTTACGCGATCAAAGTTTTTGGTGCCGAAGGCTCAACAAGCGACATCGTGGTGATTGCTGCTTTGGAGTACGCGGCTGATCCGAATGCGGATGCAAAAAACGACGACGAGCTTGATGTAGTCAATCTTTCGTTGGGAAGCAGCTATGGAAATCCTCATATACTTTATGCCGAGGCGATAAAAAATCTGGTGAACGGCGGCACGGTCGTGGTTGCTTCAGCGGGAAATTCGGGCCATTCAGATTACATCGTTGGTGCACCCGGTACTTCTGATGCAGCTTTATCGGTAGCGGCTTCGGTTGACGATGGAGACCATCTCTGGAAATTCAGCGCTTCACGTTTTAACTTAGGCACTGAAGTGTTGTTGGTGGAAGCTATACAAGCGGCAACGACAAAAAAAATTGAGGACGCCGGCGCGATTTCAGGAAATTTAGTTTATGTCGGATTGGCTGCAGTTGATTTAACTGAAGAGCAAAAGGCGGCCCTCAAAGGTAATGTGGCTTTGATTGACCGAGGACAGGTTAATTTTAATGAAAAAGTAAAACGTGCAGTTGCCGGCGGTGCGATAGGTGTTGTGGTCGCAAATAATAAAGAAGGTGCTCCTATAGTGATGGGCACAACAGACAAATTTGATATTCCGGCTATTATGATAACCCTTGCTGATGCTAATAAAGTAAAAGCGGCAATGAAAAATTCGAGTGTAAACTTTGAATTTAAGACAGATCTTAAAATCGAAAAGCCTGGGATTATTGATACGCTGACTGATTTTACGTCGAAAGGTCCGCGCTCAGTTGACGGTTTTATTAAACCTGAAATTTCGGCACCGGGAGAAAACGTGATTTCTGCAGCCATGGGGCAGGGTAACAAAGCTGTGCAGATGTCAGGTACGTCGATGGCCGCGCCGCACATGACCGGAGTTGTAGCACTGATTCGCCAAGCGCAAAAGATGCTTTCGGCCTCTGAAATTAAGTCAGTGGTTATGGGAACTACAAAGACCATAGGCGTAAATGGTGAACGCTATTCTGTTAGTTTGCAGGGAGCCGGACGGGTGCAGGCCGATAAGGCTGCGGAAAGTAAAATTGTTATTTTGGAGTCTTCTCTTTCATTAGGCGAAGTGAGCATTGAAAGTAAAAAAGTATTACGACGAGTGCTTAACGTAAAAAATTTGACAAAGGAAAAGCAAAACTTAAGTCTGACGTTTGAAGGAAATGGTTTCATTTCAATGGCTCCGGTGCCCGCGCTATTGCTTGAAGCGGGTCAAAGCACCGAAGTGACGCTCATTTTAACTCTCGATTCGACACATATGAAAAATGAAGCGATCCGCGAAATGGATGGCTGGGTTAAATTTTTGCAAGACGGAAATGAAGTTTACCGAGTTCCAGTTTTGGCCATTGCTCATAAACTTTCTTCGGTTGTAGCTTCGCAACTGACGGTGAGTTCTGGTTCTGAAGTTGACTCAAACGGTGCTTTGGTTGAATTGAATTTAGAAAACAAGAATGGAAACCACGGAGAAGCACTCTTGTTCAACTTGATCGGAACTGACGAGCGCAAGCCTAAGGCTGAAAGCTATATGACATCGGATTGCGATTTGCAGGCGGCCGGTTACAGATTAAATAAGGGTCAATTGCAAGTTGCCGTAAAGCTTTATAAACCTATGACCACTTGGCACGCCTGCGATATCAGTTTGATGATTGATTCTGACAATGACGGAGTGGCAGAGCAGGAGCTGCTGGGTTCAAATCTGCGTAGTATTCCCGGACAGACAGGCAGCGAGTTTGCAACCACTTTGATTGATGCGGTCATCGCGCGTGAAATTCGCAAAGCTTACGAGCAAGCTTTGGCAGAAGCCAAAGGTAACGCTGAATTATTAGCAAAGTTGAAAACCGCTGAAAGTTACAATGATGCTCTACTGGATCAAGCTGGTATGAAAACATACAATAACTCAAGCGTGGTTATTCTTGAAATTCCGGTGAAAAGCCTGGCTTTGACCTATGATGGAGCATTGGCGTTTAAGCTTCTCGTCACTCACAATGAGCAAAGTAGCGTAGAATTCGATGACATGTTAAGTAGCACGGTAAAATCTGATATGCGGATTTCGCTTATTAAAGAAGATCAGTCCTATTTAGACTTGCCGGATTCTGTTGAGTTCAGCGGTCTCGGAGTTAAAAAACTGCAGCTGACTAAGGGCGAAGGAAAAGAAAAATTGCTTTTGTTATATCCTAATAACAAATTTTCGCTTTCAAACCTTCACGAAGATGAGCAGATGCAGATTTTGTCGCCGGAATTTCAGATAAAAAAGTAACTCGAAGGTAAACAATGACTAACAATGATATATTTAAAAAATTACGGGTGGCCCTTTCTTTCAGGGACACCGACATTATCGAATGTCTGGAATTGGTCGATTTTCGAATTACTAAGGCTGAACTTTCTGCGATATTCAGAAGTGAAGATCATCCGAACTACGTTGAATGCGGTGATCAGTTACTTAGAAACTTTTTGAATGGGTTGATAATAAAGATGCGCGGCCCGCGCGAGCCTGGCAAAAAAGACGAAGCCGTCGATTAAAATTCAGGAAACCGGTTTTTCTTTTTCCGGTACAAATAACAACCAGGGGTGTGTGAGAACCTGCATCAGACCCGGTACCAATACGCTGAATAAAGTCTTGAATTTAACTTTCGACGAAGTTGATGCAAGCAGAAATGCCAATAGAAAACTAACCGAAATATTCATTAAGCCAATAAAGAGAATTCCACCCAGAGCATTTGCAATGGCCCATCCGGAAAGTCCGCGACTGAGTGCCAGCGGCAATGCGGAGGCAAAGGCGCCGGTGGCTAAGGTCACGTGGCGAACGTCTAACGGAATGGCCATAAATTTGTTTATTTGCGGAATAAATCCGAGGAACAAGCCTAAGGAAATATTAGATGCCAGCT
>JAYVIY010000305.1:0-3240 GCA_043769795.1 Pseudobdellovibrio sp.
TTTGAACTTTGCGGCGCCGTATCGTTACTCATATTTACCTACCTTTTACGTACCATTTGAAAATACCAGATACTCTAGTATTATTCATATTTGGCTCAAATTATAGGCAAATCGAATTAATCAGTATTACTCTTTCAAAATGATAATTTTTTAACAGAATCTTGGCAGAATTTTTGAATTTTTGACTAAGTTTTATCTAAAAGTATCATTTTGATACTTTTAGAAGGCCCAACCATAGCCTACACGGACTAACATAATATTGGCAGTTACAGTTTCTGAGCTTGAAAACAACTGATATTCGAAAGAAGCGGGGATGAACGACTTGTTACTGACAAAATAATCAAGGCCACCACCTAAAGCAAACGTGAAAGTCATTTTGATATCATCAGAGCGCAATGCGGTTGTTGATTTGCTCATCGGAAATTTTGTTGAGCCACCAGCGCCTAACCAGAATAGGGCGCGTGATTTAGTCAAATCAAAGCGGGCATAACCACCTGCTGCAATATAGTTAATATTCGCATCACAGTTTTTTGAAGTTAAGTTATTG
This sequence comes from Pseudobdellovibrio sp., assembly GCA_043769795.1. Lineage (GTDB taxonomy): Bacteria > Bdellovibrionota > Bdellovibrionia > Bdellovibrionales > Bdellovibrionaceae > Pseudobdellovibrio. The sequence goes on from JAYVIY010000305.1 coordinate 548, forward strand.
CAAGCAAAAATTGTTGAAGTTCCCGCAACCACAAAGGGCTCATAACCCAAAGTTCCTCGTAAGGTGAGCCAGTTTGCAAAAGGGTAATCTACAGCTCCGGTTAGACCCACAGAGGTGCCTTTCAGAGCAACATCTTCCTGATTCGGAACGGGAAGTGTTCCATCAGATTGTTTGGTACCCATATTATTGAAGCCAAACGTCAGTAAGGCCGAAACTTTCATGCCTTTTAGCCTATAGACACCGTCGGTTTTAGTCGGTGTGGTGCCGCCTTCTTCTGCCGGTGCTTCAGCGCTGACCGGGGCATTCATCAGTTCAACTCCTGCGGCCCCGTCGGTTTTTCCCTTATTGAGTAGTGCAATGGCGCGGCCATTTTTTGACTGAGTTATAGTTACAATTGCGATTTTTTTATTGCTCGAATTTAAAAGATAAAGTTTTTGATCGACAGCTAAAGTTTCATCTTCGAGATCCAGTAGTACTTTGTTTCCTTTTGTTTGAATAATTTTAATGGCAAAAGCCTGAGTTCCTAAAAATAAAATCGTAAAAAACAGGCTAATTATTTTCATATAAACAGTAAACTCCTTCTAAGTTGTCGGATTCAATAAGAGATTGGTCGTTTATCTGGAGTTGCCAGAGTTGTAAATTCTTATCAGAAGTACTTGAAGCATAAAAAAGTTTTGAATCGCTTGACTGCTCCTTGGCTGAAACAGCTGAGCAACTAATTACCTTCAAGTTTTGTAGCCTGGAAGTTGCAGCCAAGCTTTCAAATTCTTTTCGATCGGAAGACTTGTATACGGAACAGGCCGCCAAGTTCAAAAGGAAAAATAGTGTAAGAAATCCAGCTGCCGAATTGGAATAACGCATGGTTTATTGTGAGTGTAATTGCAAAAAAAATAAAGCCTTTTGTTTACACAAAAGGCTTTAATTCAAAAATTTAAAGCGGCACTACTAGAACGGAATATCTTCATTTTGATTGAATGTCGGTTCTGGTCCGAAATCCGCAAAATTGAAATCATTTCCCTTTTGCTGGCTGGTAGAAGTACCGGCTCCGGTTGAAGTGGCCGTGTTTTCATTATTTGCCGAACCTAAGAATTGAACAGTGGTAGCTACGATTTCAGTAGAATATTTTTTAACGCCGTTGTCTTCCCAAGAACGTGTTTGTAGGCGTCCTTCAACATAAACTTGGCGACCTTTTGCGAGATATTTTCCGCAAATTTCTGCCAATTTACCCCAAACAGCAATGCGATGCCATTCGGTGCGCTCTTGTTTTTGACCGTCTTTACCGACCCAGTTTTCACTCGTTGCTACGTTAAGACGAGTAACGGTTGCCCCTTGGCCAACGGCCTTCATTTCAGGATCCTGACCCAAGCGACCTATAATTATAACTTTATTAACTCCAGACATATGCCCTCCCTTGTATGTTTTCGCTTTTGAGCGACTAATGAGTCAATCAGCGAATCTGATTTGCCATAAGATTGTGCATGAATTAGGCTCAGCTGTATAGTTATTCAGATCAATTGCCACGCCCACTCCGGACTGAAAATCGGATTTTTTTGCTTAAAGAACCTTATCTTAATGGCGTAAATTGAGGGGCCATTCCCATTTGAGCGGCAGAGATCTTAAACTTATAATTGCTCACAGAGCCTGCATCTACTTTATAGCCATCTAGAAATGATAAAAACAACTTAGCCTTATCTTTGAACGCCGGAGTTGCTTTGATATCCACTGAGATATTATAAGCACCGATGATCGGTGCAACCTGTCCATTGACGTTCTGAAAAGTGATCGCAAGATCGCCTTTTACTTCACCGTAGAGCTCATCTTTATTCGTTCCGAGTTTTCCGTTTTCGATCTGAAATTTTCCGTTAGAAAGTCGACCTTTGAGTTCGACTTTACCCATCTTAATTTCCGGAAGTGCAATTTGTCCGAAATCCTGCAGCGGAATCGACGTTGCGGCCAATTCAAATTTCATAATCGTAATGTTGAGATCAAGTTCGGGCTGTTCAGTGAGGGCAAGATCGGCAACAGCTTGAGAAGTCAGGCTCAGTTCGCCCTTTATAGGTAAGCTGATATTGGCGACCGCCCGGGCCTCTTTGAGGCTGATGTTATTTGCAACAACTTCAATTTTAGAACGACTGACTCCACTGGAAGCGGCGGCAGCGGGGTGAACTGAAATTTCCAGTTCACCTTTTAGAAATCCCTTGGCCGCAATTTTTCCACCGGGCTTTTTTGCAAGCAGCGCTGAAATCGAAGGGGATAGGCTTAATTCCTCGCTGGTCAGAGACGAAATCTGCTGCGTTTCAACGTAAACTTTTTCGAGTGAAATAGAAGTAGTTAGCGGGTTAAGATGCATTTTTTCAAATTGCAGAAAAACGTTGTTACCGGTCAACTTAGAAACCTGCGACGAGATCAGATCATTTAGATCGCTGAGCGGGAAGAGAATAAAGAGAAATACCAGGGTCATCAATAAGGTCAAAACTATTTTCCACTTATTCGAAAATAAAAACCGAAAAAAGATGACGATCCAGTTCATCATTTATCAGACCCTCTTGATTTTTTAACATTCTTTTCGACAGGTTCAGGAGGAGCTTCCGGCGTTGGTTCCGGAACTTTAAGTGAGTAGAGAGCATAGGTGACATCGTAATAGCGCGCGTCCTGTCGGTTGGTGCTGATCAATAGATCTTTCATTTTTACAC
>JAYVIY010000306.1:0-3239 GCA_043769795.1 Pseudobdellovibrio sp.
GACGTGTCCTGCAGGAATTGTTGCAGACGGTTCTGAACTGATCGCTTCATGATAGGCTGGGTTGAACGCAAGGCCCTCGCTTGGAACCTCTTGAATTCCATGTTTGGCCAAAACCTCTTTTAACTCTTTGGCGGTCATTTCAATTCCGACTTTAAACGTTTGAAGAGTTTCGACTGAAAGCTTAACTTGCAGAGCGCGTTCAAAATTGTCTACTACATCGAGGATGTCACGACTAACACGCTCGGCACCAAATTTTAAAAGCTCGGCTCTTTCTTTGATTGAATTGCGCTTAAAGTTTTCAAACTCAGCCTTTAAATACAAAAATTCTTTCTTCCACTTAGCAGACTCTTCTAAAGCAACGTCCAAATCTGTCTTTGGGGTCTCGTCTGGAGCGGGGGCCGTGGCCGCGTCGGCGGAGTTTAATTTGCTTGATTTTTTATCATCTGTTTCTGACATTTTCACACCTCAAATCTACCTTTATAGAGTGAGGTTATCTGCAAAAATGTCAATGCGCTGAAGGCAAAAAATTCAGAGGTTTCATCAGTAGTCGTTACTGGGCAAATCGTTTTTTAGAAATGTGAATCTTTCAAAAATTTGATTGCTGATTACGATTCCGGCGTCTGTAAGCACAAAGTGTTTATTTCTCTCGCTGAGCAACTTACGCTCAATCATCGGCTGAGCGATATTGGCCACCGCTGCCAACGTGTTGGTGCCGAATTTATGTTCCAGAGCATCAAACGAAAGACCTGCCCCTAGCCGTAGTGAAGTGTAACAGAAATCGGTTAAAGCCTGGTGTTTTTCAAGATGTTCAATTTGCCCCGAAGCATAGTCTTGAAGACCCAAAAGAGGGCCTTCATTTTCAGTTTGCTTAGAATAAAGCTCATAGGAATTTTGATTTGAAAAACGTGAGCCCCAACGTGTGTTTTTGATATAAGAATGTGCACTCAGTCCCAGGCCCCAATACTCTTGATCTGTCCAATAAAGTAGATTGTGTTTTGATTCGTAACCAGGCAGCGAATAATTGGAAATTTCGTAACGAGCAAAACTTTTTTTAGTGAGCTCCTGATGAATAATATTAAACATTTCAAGCTGCTCTTCATCGGGAGGTCGATTTTTAGAAAGTGGATGCGCTTCGGGAACCGTTAAGCAGTATGGCGAGACATGCTTTGAACCAAGCTCGAGCGCAACCTGGACGTCATAACGAAGTTCTTCAAGCGTTTGAGTGGGAAGCGCAAACAGAACATCGAAAGAAAAATTCAAGCTATATCTTTTTAAGAGTTGCAGCGTATGAAGAGTTTGGGCCGCGTTATGTTCCCGGTTGACCATTTTAAGCAGCCGATCTGAAAAGCTTTGCGCACCTACGCTAAAACGATTTACGCCGGCCTTTAGGTAAATTTCGAGCTTCTTTTCATCCACTGTGGCTGGATTGATTTCGAGCGTAATTTCAGTTTGAGGTCCAGTTACATATCCGAACTTGGCGAGCTCTGAAATCAGTTCTACAATGAACTCAGCAGCGATTAAGCTGGGTGTGCCACCGCCAAAGTAAATGGTGTCGAGAACCCGGCCCGGAAATAAATTTCTTTTGTTGAAAATTTCTTTTTTTACAAGAGAAACGTAATGTTCGGGGGGCTTGATCTCAGAGTGCACATAAGTGGCAAAATCACAGTAGGTGCAACGCTGTATGCAATAGGGAATATGAATATAAACACCAAAACGCTCAGGCATAAGGAACTTATAAATGAAGCAGACAAAATTTCAACTTAAAAACAAGCTCAACGTCCTTTTAATTGAAAGTAAAAAATCGCCCGTAGTCAGCGTGCAAATGTGGGTTAAAACGGGAAGTGCTGATGAAAGAAAAACCGAAGAAGGCATAAGTCATTTTATCGAACACCTGGTTTTTAAAGGAACTGAAAAATTTAAAGTCGGCGAAATTGCAAATACAGTTGAAGCTTCAGGCGGAGAACTTAACGCCTACACGTCCTTTGATCAAACAGTCTTCTACGTTACGATTTCCAAAATGTTCACAGATGTTGCGCTCGACGTTGTCAGCCAAATGATGGGATCTCCGATTTTTGATCCGGCGGAAATAAACAGCGAGCGGGAGGTTGTTTGCGAAGAAATAAAAATGGGGCAGGATTCTCCGGGAAGACGTTCTTCTCAGCTTTTGTTTTCGTCGGCGTTTAAAAAGCATGCGTATGGATTACCGGTCATTGGTTATGAAAAAAATGTTCGCGGCTGGTCAGCTAAAAAAATTAAAGAATTTTATCATTCGCGATATGTACCTTCTAATATGTTTTTAGTTATCAGCGGTGACTTTGAGACTAAAGAAATGAAAACTCAGGTTCAAAAATACTTTGCAGGCTTTAAACCATATAAATTACGCAAAGTCATTCGAACTAAAGAGCCGATCCAGCTTCAATTTCAGCATAAGGTAGAAAAATATAAGTTGCAGGATCGCCATTTACACCTGGCATTTAAAGTTCCGAATATTAAGCATAAAGACATTCCAGCCTTAGATATTCTTGCGATGATTCTTGGCCAGGGCGACAGCTCGCTGCTGGTGAAAAAGCTTCGACTAGAAAAACCAGTAGTCAGCTCAGTTTCTGCATTTAACTACAACCCGCAAGATGAGGGTTTGTTTGCGATTTCGGCTCACTATCAAGGTGAAAAATTCGATGAAATTGCAAATGAAATCTGTGCGCAAATCAACATTTTGCAAAATTCAGAAGTGAGCTGGACTGACATTAAGCGGTCGCACGTTGCAATATCTGCCGAACAATTCTACTCCGTCGAAACGGTCGACGGCTTGGCCAACAAGGCGGGCACCCTTGAATTCTATTTTAAAGACCAGAACGCACAGAAAAAATATTTAAAAATGTTGAACAAGGTGACCCCGAAAGATGTTCAGAAAGTTGCAAAAAAATATCTGCAACTTAACAAATTGAGCGTTTCGTTTTTGGGCGATGTGGAAACTAGCGTTTCAGAAAAACAGGTTTTGAACATTAAAAAAATCTGGATTAAAAACGTTGTCGAGGTAAAAATTCCCACGAAAAAAGCCAAGAAAATATTTATTCCAAAATTGACTCTTAAAACCGTCAAATTAGGCGCTGATCAAAAAGTTGAAAAAATTGTTTTGGACTCCGGGATTAAAATACTATTTAAAACTTCGAAAGATACACCTACAGTTTCAGCAAAATTGGTTTTCCGGGGTGGTGCCCGATTAGAAACCCCTGAAACAA
>JAYVIY010000307.1:0-20103 GCA_043769795.1 Pseudobdellovibrio sp.
AAGCTTAAATATTTTAACTCAAATTACTCGCGGGTTCATGTTCAAAATCGCGCAAAGCCTTCTTTTGTTCTAATCTTTGAGTTGAAGCTTTCAATGTCGATTTGCTATTTAAAATGACGATTTTACGGCTCAAAAATTCTGACAAGAAAAGTGCAAGGACGGCATAACCCATAAAAAGGTAAAAACCCGGCTGTAGCGAAGTACCATTCGTAGTCAGCAAAACAATCTCTTTATCCGCATCATGCAATTTGCCAAGTTGACTGGAAAGAATGCCGTTGAATCCGATATAGGCCATAAAAATTGCGATAATCATAACATCGGTCATGGACCACTTACCCGATTTCATAACAAAGAATTGAATCCATTTATTTTCGCGGGCATTGCGGTAATTATAGTAGTAGCCCACTCCCGAAATCAGTTTGAGCACAGGAAAAATCACGCTGAAGACGACTATCAAAAATCCGACCACCTTCATCTTAAGCTCGGGATTGGTAACCATCAGCCAAAAAACGTCCAAGACGCTTTTGGTTTGAAAGTAAAGAACCTGATTAAAAAATTGCACCGGATGATCAAAAAGAACAAAACTCATTTCCGAAATTTTAGCTTCAAGATCAATCATGGGCGTGGCTACGCCGGCGATCAGCACCAGCAAAAGCATGGCAGTCAAAAGTATATAGGTTGAACTGGTCATAGGACCCTTTGAAAATCCGACCCAAGCAAACAAAAAAATCGCAAGGGCAATGAAAGAAAATGACAGAAGCGAAATCCGTTCGCCGGTGTCACTGATCTGCTGTTCAAGCAAAAGCTGAGCTCCGGCCACATCGATTGCTCCTGTCTTGGCAACGATCTCATTCACACGAGTGAGATCTTGCGTTTCAAAGGTTTTGTCAAAGTACCCCTCAACTTTTTTAAGTAAAAGTCCTTGTAGATTTTTTTTGCTCTTCGGTTTTTCCATCAACTTCAGAATGGAGTCCGTGTATTCCGGAATGCCGGCTTTGATGTCTTTAATATCGACAAAACTATCCATTAAGCTTTGCTTCATTTTGCCCGCGAAAGTTTTGCGATTCTTGGTGCGGATTTTTTTATCGACCTTATCGATTAAATTATTGAGCTGAGCTTGAATCAACGGCCTGAGTTGTTTTTCGTTGTCACGCAGGTTCAGCTCCGAGATTTCGATTGTGATAATATCGGATAATTGTTTTTTCCATTGATTGACGCTGAAAAGTCCGTACTTGATATGACTGATCTCCGCATAATTTTGCTTGCGCTCTTGGTTGTCCAGCGATAGCGAAATGATCTGCTGACTGAGAAAGATGGACAGTATCAAGATAGACAAAATGACTGGAGATCTGATCTGTGCCTTCATATGAAACGGTATTTTGCAAAGTAAAGACCATCTCTCTGTTAGCGGTGAAAGGGGTGTAGTCCTTTTTTGGTATATTGAGCGGGGAAAGGGACGTAGATGACCTTCAAACTGCTTGTCGCAATTTTATCGCATAAAACAATAGGTTAGATTTGACAGCAAGTTAAGGCTTTGACCTTGACCTTACGTCAGCCTTTAAGCTTCTGTTGAGGCTAAGATGAAAAACTGGATAACGATAGGAAACTTTTCAAAACAAGCAGGGCTAACGCCAAGAGCTGTTCGGCTATACGAACAGCACGGCTTACTAAAAGCTCATACTCGAGGCGAAAATAAATATCGTTATTTTACTTCTGAACAAGTGCAGTTGGTTTTAAGTATAAAGACCTTTAAGTCTTTCGGGTTTTCATTGTCGGAAATAAAACTTCTTTTGGAGGTTGATAACAAAATGGATTCGGAAAAATTGATTTATCTTTTAAAACAAAGATTAAAATCGGTCGAATCCCAGCAGATGAATTTGTTTTCTACGAAAGAAAGAATCGACTCAATTATAGCCTCTCTAAAAAAGAAACAAAAGAGCATAAACGCTCAAGAGAGGAAGTTTATAATGACCCAATTGGAGAAGATATCTGTTATTGTAGCTGGAGTACGTGATCTTGAAATGACTGCGCAATACATTGCAAAACATGTTGCACAAGCAGGAAAAAAAATTCCGGTAATAGTTTGGGATGGGGTGTCTGAATTACCAAAAGTGAAGCCTTATATTTTAGTGATTTCTGAAAAATTACTTCACAGAAAAGAAGTCGCCAAGTTAAATCCAGATGTAGTTGTCATCAAGGAATTAAGTAAAAATTCAGATGTTATTCAGAAGAACTACCTCCAATTGTACAATAGCGTTGGACCCACACTATCTACTATTTTGAACGCGGATGATAGGGCGGTACTTGAATTTGCTGCCAATGAAACCGTTAGAAAAGGTAAAACTTATTATTTTTCTAAAAACTCCGGCTTGAAATCGCAAATCAAAAAAATTGGCGGGGTTGTCAGCGATGGGGAATTAATTGAGGTTTTCGGCTTTAATCTCAGAGACAATTCGATTGAAATTAAAATGAAAAAAATTGTCGGCATTGACGAAGAAACTTCTTATTTGGCCTCGCTGGCCGCCGTACTTGATTTTGGCATTACAGAAGGAAATTTGGCGTCCGTCTAAGTTAGAGATATTGGCGGGCAGGGGTAGTTGAGTTTCAAGCGGCGCGCTATCAGTATCTACAAAGCACCTTCAATTAAATAGCCTAACTAAATTAGTTTAAGCTATGATTTAGCTTTAAGGAACGTCGTATGCATAAAAATAGGCTTGAAGCTTTTAGTAATGGGGTTGTTGCCATCATCATACTATTTGCTAGTTTGGCCTCTTATGGGCTTACAAATAGTCAAGGCACAAAAGGTGATGCTCAAGAGTTTGCGGCGCTCGAGCTGCGCGCGCGCCAAATTGTAACTTATCACTGTGGATCATGTCATACCCCTGACCTAAAAACATCGAATCCACAAGCATTAAAAGTATATAACCTTAATGATGGCGAGAGTTGGTGGAAAAAATTGTCTCGAGCCAGATTGATGAAATCACGAACGATGTTATCAAGTCGAACTTCAGCGACCAAAGCTGAACTTGAGGAGAATTTTTTTGGTTGGAGATTCAAGGCAAGGCCGCCCACACCGGATGAGTTGCGTTCCTACTCTGACTTTGTTGAGGCTGCTCTAGGGAAATAGTAATTGGCGGACAAGGGTAGTTGAGTTTCAAGCGGCGTGTCTGGAAGTTGACTATTATTTTCTCAAGGGTAAGCCGACCCGATTTTTTAAAGGAAAAGAACGGGCAAAGTTCCTTTTTTTAAAAATAGTGACAAGGTAAACAACGCAAGTTAAATTTTTTTCATGGAAATAAATTTGCTTGCGACGTTTTCTTTAATAGTTGGTTTAGAACTCGTGTTAGGCATTGATAATATTCTTTTAATTTCAATTATCACCGATCGGGTGAATGAACAGGCTCGAAATAAAGTCAGATTTCTTGGTTTGGGGTTGGCATTAGCTGCGCGACTTCTGTTATTGCTAGGGGCAAGTTTTTTAGTAAAGCTTGATGAGCCGATAATTTCCGGCTTGAGCTATAAAGGCTTAGTTTTAATACTTGGCGGCGCATTTCTTTTATACAAAGCTGTTAAAGAAATTCATCATACCGTTGAATCTCAAGCTGTTGAGCTGGACAGCGAAAAAAAACCGAGGATGAGCTTTGCAGAGGCGTTAATACAGATTCTGGTGTTGGATATTGTTTTTTCAATAGACTCCATTATTACAGCAGTGGGATTAACCGACAATTTGCTAGTGATTTATTTGGCCGTTATAGTTTCTTTTATTGTGGTTTTGATTTTTTCCGGCGCCATCGCCTCCTTTATTCACAAGAATGCTACTGTAAAAATATTAGCCTTATCTTTTCTAATTACGATCGGTGTCACCCTTGTCGTTGAAGGGTTGGGAGGGCACGTACCGAAAGCCTATATCTATTTACCGATGGGTTTCGCTTTGGCTGTTGAATTGTTGCAGTTACGTTTTCAGCACAATCAATCAAAAAAATAAAAAAATATCTGTAAAAATAATTGATATCTTCTATATAAGCTAACTTCCAACCTAGGGTTAGGGGAGCAACCGGGCGGTAGTCCCCGCGAATTTTAAGGCTCCGCAGGCAGTCTTTCTGACCGCTAGATCGAAACCTGTTTTTCGGCCTATTTGTGGGGGCCACCTATTTTTTGAAGGTCACTGTAGGGCTGAAATAAAAGTAAGGGACGCTGCCTTCCATTATGAATTGAAAGGTTTAAGTGTTTGTGAAAGCTAAGACGACAGTTAGCATTCCCTTAGTGACCAAACGATTCTGACCACTTAAGATCTTGAAATGACATCCACACTAATTTTCCTACATGGCGGACCTGGCTTTAAGGATTATCTTAAACCGTACTTCACTCAACTAGAGAAGAAATTTAATTGCATTTTCTACGATCAAATCCGAGGCCCTAAAGTTACGATTGATGCTCAAATTGGCGAACTCCATTCTTTGGTACTAAAATCTTCACAGCAAGTTATCCTAATAGGACATTCATGGGGTGGAGTCCTTGCTACCAAGTACGCGTCCGAGCATGAAGATAAGTTAGCGGGATTAGTATTGATGAGCACACGTTTAAATGCCTCACAGTGGCGAGATGAGTTTAGAGCTGAACTTAAGAACCTCGGCCTAGAGGACGCTTCACCAGAAGAGATATTTTTAACCCCTGCCGAACTTGAAGTTGGCAAGCCCGTTCTTGATGCCACGGGAGAGAGCTTTTCTGAAGAAACTTTCGATAACATATTTTCAACTTATCTAAGTAACTACGATCTGACTAAGGAATTTCAGAACTTGCAGATACCTGTTTTGAATATCTTCGGGGAAAAGGATGTTCGTTTTCCAAAGAGAGTTGCAAAGTCCCTTCAGAATCTCAAAAGAGATGTCACAGAGTTAGAACTTGCAAATACCGGCCACTTTCCATTTCTGCTGATTGAAAATCGTGAAAAAATAGCTGAGTTGATCGAAAAGAAATTTGGTGATTAATATCTCTACCTCATGGGTCCAATAGCGTTCATGTTGAAACTGTCCTTATGAGCGCTGAATATTTTCGTCTCAGGTTAATTTTTTTAAAAAATCTCAGTATTTAAAATTATCTTTAATGGGGACACTTTTTAAATCTCATCAAAAAATATTTTTCTTTTGAGCTTTCACCCTCAGAAAATCTGTAGCAAGATTTTGAAATGTTAAGAAATAGTCTGACATATTCTCGACTAAGCCGACGCAAGTACGACGAAGATTTAAGTACTTAACTCATTTAGCTGCAAATTTAAGCAAGATTAGTTTTTTAAAATTAGGCGTATCTTTTGAGTTCTTTCGAGCGTCTTTGATATAAACTGTTAACACTTTGGAGTTTATATGAGTAACGCCAGTCTAGAGAAGGCAAATTGTAAAGAGATCCGAAAACAAAAAAATGAATTTTTAATAGAGGTTGCTGCCTATCGACCAGATTTATTTAAGTTTTGCAGGAGACTAACTAACAACCCTTGGGATGCCGAAGATTTAGCCCAAGAAACGATGATGATGGCTTACGGTCGTCTGGCAGATACGCATGCAGGGATTGAAAATTTAAAATCTTATCTTTTTAAAATGGCCTCTAATCAGTGGATTACCTGGTGTCGCCGAAAAAAAATTCAGTTGGAGAACGACCAAAATATATTTGAACCCATCTATCAAAATGATATGTTTGTCGTTCAGGATTCGCTAAGCATGTTACTCAATTATTTACCTCCAAAAGAACGAGTCGCTTTTGTCTTAAGTGAGGTTTTCGAAAGTAAGAATAACGAAATTGCAGAAATTATGGGTAATACTGAAGGAGCCGTTAAATCTGCTCTTGTGCGCGCACGTGAAAAATTGAAAGAAAGTAATATGCCGTCAATTCAATCGAAAAATGCAACATCTGCGAAAGAACAAGATAGAATACTTAATTTTGCAGTTGAGGCTTTTAATAGACGAGATATAGATTCGTTTGCGAGATTATTCGCTGTAAATGCGGTTGGCAGCGCTCCCGGATGCTTTTTTGAAACGAGTGCCGAAGAAATTAAAAAAGGCAGTTTATTTTATACAATTAATACTCATGAAGGTACTGCTCAACCTGCTAGTATGCGCGCCGAAGTGATTAATCTTAAAGGTGAAACGATATTTGCAATATTTGACGGAGATGTTTTAGATGATATCTGGAAATTCACAGTTGAGGATGGAGAAATTCTTCGTTTCGACTGCTACTATTGTTGCCCCGATGTTCTTGCAGAAGTCGCTTTAAATTTAAAAGTAAAGGCCAATGACCATGGTTATTGGTTTGAGCAAAATTTGAAAAAGTAAATAATGGTTAGACTTGCGTAGATGACTTTCAAACGTTGTGTTTAAACTATAGCCAAGCGGGCTAATTTAATAAATGAATAGGCGCTAGTTTGCTAGCCAATCTATCCATTCACCATGTTGATGGCAGTTCGCTAATTTTTTTCTTTCGACTAGTTCGCTTGAAATGTAATGATCTAAAATTATTTGCGGCGACTCTGTTCCAAGCCACTCTAAGCCGACGCGCCAAACATCCCGCTCCTTTGAAGCTAAGCAAAGCATTTTCTCAAAGGATTCGCGCGCCTCAGTGGTAAATTGATTGAGGGTAAAGCTGTGCATAACACAGACTGGTAAATTGGCTGGAATATTCTTCATAATAGAAGGTAACAACTTGGTAGCGTCGCCTTTATGCAGCTCCACAGGGTTGTTCTTCAGTATTTGAATTGCTGATTTCAAGCGCCTAATGCGTTCCGCTTGATCTGGCCAGACAAGTGAAAGTGTCCATAATTTTTCGTCAGGGTCATTTAAATCAATAGGATTTAAGTCAATGCCGACTCGCTTTACAATTTTAGGCATTTGATTCAGCGGCAAATGTCCATTTTTAATTTCGCAGGAAATTTTTAAATGTGAATTGGCATCTCCAATAGAAGTTCCATCTGAGTATTGATAAAAATATTGATTTAATAATAAATTCAAACCAGAGGACGCGCCCACGTCAAAAAGAACAATTTCTGACTGAGCACATTCAGAGACATGTATAATTGCAGGCAATAAAAGTGCACATCTTCTGACTTCGTTTGTTTGCACTAGGCGAGTGTTCATAATTTGCGTCATCTGGGGAGCATTCTCAATGCAAAACAATTTGAAGGCTTCAAAAAAGCCATCTTCGTAAAATTTTTTCCCGGAGTGATTTGGGTAAAAGTGACATAGAGAAGCAGACGGAATTTTGTAAAGAAGAAAATTCACCGCAGCTAAAAAAAGATTTGGTACGGGTTGGCTTTGATCAGCTGTTGCGGCCAATGTCAGTAGTTCTGAGTCTGACGCAATTTTTTTTGAAAGAAATTGGTACATATCAGATCCCGTGGTCTGTTCTGAAAATCGAAAAAACCATTTCGACATCTTGTTGAAATCTTCTATTTCGTCGAGTCCGATATTTTTTGTCATTTCTGTAAGCTAACAGTTGAATTATTTAAGCTCAATGAGAACAGAAATGGGGCGACGATATAATCGAATTTGGCGGACCCGGGTGGATGACTATTAAACTGCGTGTAAAGCTTATGGCTCTATTGCCCCGACTAATGTCTTAAAATTATCCAATAACGGATAGTAAAAGATAATAAATATTTACAATGGATAACTAAATCTATATTGTTAGCATATGGAAAACAGTGAGTATTTAGATTTCGACCAAGCAGTTGTCTTTTTAAAGACAACCCCAAGTACACTTTACAAGTGGTTACAGACTGGGAAAATTCCGGGTCATAAGCTTGGAAGGCAGTGGAGATTTTTAAGAGAAGAGCTCGATAGTCACATATCAGGCACAGGTTCAAAAATTAATGTTCAAAAAGATTACTTAAATCTATCTCAGTTGTTAGCAACACGTTCAAAAGAAAAGGAAGTTAAAATGGAAACAAACATGGATGTTATTCCTGAAAAAATAATTTGGGATGCCTTCGACCACGGTTCAAGAGTAATTCACATTTACCCGGCTAAGGGAAAATATGAAATTTCATATCGAACCTTAAAAGGAATGGAAAAGCTAGCCTCATTACAGGAAGAGACCTTTAAACTAATTGATGAGACTTTGTCTAAAATCTCAATCGGCGCTGATCGTGGAAGCGAAAAAAGAATAAATCTATTAAGAGAAGGAAAAAACGAAGACACCGATTTTTTGCAGGTTAAGTATCAAAAACTTGATACAGTAACTGGGCCACGCATTACCCTGCGTTTGTGGCAAACCGAAAAAGATGTAATGCCGCTGGAAAAAATCACGAGTGATAAAACAGTTCTTGATACATTTAAAAAAATGACCACAAAGAAAAATGGATTATTAATTGTAACTGGAGCATCAGGCTCTGGTAAAACGACAACACTGTATTCACTCATTAACGAATTTAAAAACAAAGGTCATATGGTCTTTAGCATTGAAGACAAGGCTGAGTTAATTATTGAAGGCATCAATCAAATAGAACTAAATGGCAAAAGCAAAGATCAATTAGAATACGTTTTTGAAAGTGTTTATTCATCTGACCCAGATGTGATTTGTTTATGCGTTGGAGCTTCATTTGATACTGAAAACACAGTTTATAATTTGGCATACAAGGCAGCCTCAGCGGGCCATCTAGTTGTTTTACTCATGCACCAAGCCAGCTGTAAAGACGCCGTGAATACGTTTAATAAATTTGTAAAGTACCCCACCGAACATATTATTGCGGGCGTATCATGTCAAAAACTTGTGGAATTAGGTGGGAAAATAAAAGCCCAATACGAATTTTCTCACGTTGATTGAGGTAAATAAATTAGCAGACACAGGTAGATGACCTTCAAACTGCCTGCATGAATCTTATTGCTTTTGGATAAACCAATTACTAAAATTTTGGTTAATGAACAATGACTATAAATTGCCTAAAGGCTATGAAATTAAAGAAGTTGAAACTGAAGAATTTGCTAAACTCTGGGAAAAGCCAGGTAAGAAGTTCTTTAACGACACCTCACTATTTTACAAATCAAAAGAAGTGCATTCCAAAAAAGAACTAAGCCAATATAAAAAATTGCGCGAACTGTTTAAATCTGAAAAACAAATACGAATAAATTTGGGGTTATACTATAAAAATAAATTTGTAGGCTGGTCTTGGGGTTTTCAAGAAACACCAACGACCTTTTATATGTGCAACTCAGCTATTTTCGAAGAGCATAGAAAAAAAGGGCTTTACACTTGTTTAATGAAAGAAATGTTAAAACGTGCAGGCAGCAGTGGTTTTGCAAAAATATACAGTCGCCACATTATTACCAATAATGATATTTTGATAGCTAAGTTAAAGCAGGGCTTCAAAATTACTAATTTTGAATTATCTGAAACTTTTGGCGCCATGGTTCATTTAACTTATTTTCCGACTAAAATTAAAAACGACATACTTGATTTTAGAGCCGGCTATAAGCGTCCAAATAGAAAAATGAAGAAAATTTTTGGCCTATAAGTCGAAATTGAAGAAGAAGAGTAGTAATTAATTTACTACTGCGTTGACCTGTTACCGTTTTAGTTGAAAAATAGAGTCATATCTTTTCTAAGGAAATTTATGACACAAAATTCAAAATCTATCCGTAATACTGAAATGGCAATTTTTAAAATGAAGCAAAAATTGACAAAGCTTCGTAAAAAACAAAAACCTGAAATTGTTAATTCAGATTACGTGTTTTTGAACCAAAGTTCAAAGCCGGTAAAGCTCTCAAAATTATTTGGTAAAAAAGAAGAACTTATTATAGTGCATAATATGGGTTTTGGTTGCTCATACTGCACGCTTTGGGCAGATGGATTTAACGGCTTAACATTACCATTAAATGACCGCGCTTCTTTTTATGTTGAAAACGACGAAGTTCCAGCAGCACAAAAGAAATTTGCCAAAAGTCGTGGATGGAAATTTAAAATGCTGAGTAGTGCTGGTAGCAGTTTTAAAAAAGATATGGGATATCAGCATTTAAAGAATGACAAAAAAAATAATTGGCCTGGCGTTTCAACTTTTTTTAAAAAAGATGGTAAAATCTATCGGCGAGCTCATGCCGGGTTCGGCCCCGGAGATAATTTTTGTATAATGTGGGATCTTATTGACCTGTTAGGCGATCAGAGTTGGAAACCAAAGTACATATACTAAGTCTTACTCATGAAATATGATTAGCGGACACAAGTAGATGAGTTTCAAACTACTCGCTTAAACCTTAACATTAACTTCAATAATGATATAGGCAGATAATATTAATTATCTTAATGGGTTAATTTGATTTAAAAGTTTCCTAACTCAATGAAGATAGGAAACTTTATGAAATATTTTTTAATCTTGCTGACCTCAATTATTTTTAATCAGGCTAATGCAGGCTTACCTGTAACGCCAGTTGCGGATCAGGCCTCATTATTGTTAAGTAAGGATCCGAAGCTTGAGACTAATAAAAGATTAGTGTATGATTTCACACGGATTATTCTAGCAGGGCGCAGATTGGAACAAGCTGCAGTTTTTTTAAACGAAGATTATATTCAACATAATCCGAACGTAGAAACGGGGCTTAAAGGTTTTTTAGATTTCTTTTCAAAACTTGGCGGGTCACGGCCTATACCAGATACAATTAAGGGCTTGGTTGCAATTACAACCGAAGGAGACCTAGTTACAATGGCATTTGTTGATGCCCGTAAAGATGTTGACGGAGTTGCATACACCACAACCTGGTTCGATATGTTTCGTATTGAAAGTGGTAAAATTGCCGAGCACTGGGATAACGATACGAAGTAGCATTTTTAAATGGCCGAGTAAGAGAGATTGGGAGCCGGTGACATTAACTGTGATAAAAATAAGATTTGACACTTTTAATGGCTATAAAGCAGTAAATTCTCTATAAGTTGGCGTAATCATTGCAAATATGGGCGGTTATGAGAATCATTGCTGTTTTTTTATTAGTGTTACTCGTGTTACCTGTCTGGGCATTTAGCTCTGATGTCAGAGTTCTAATTGTCGGTGACAGTTGGGGTAAACTAATGTGTTTAGATGACTCAATTGAGGATGCTCTTAAGCACTTTTCCATCCGCGGGGACGTATCCTGTTTTAAAACCACTGTGATGGGAAGTAAAGCCCAAGACTGGAACTCTCCCGAAAAACGAGATCTTATCCGTAACGCCTTTCTTGAAATGAAAAATATCGAAGTTGTCATTTTAAGTGTGGGTGGTAATGATTATTTTTCGGCATGGCAAAAAAGCTACGAGAGCGGCAATTATGCCGAAATGAAAAATAAAATACAAATCGAAATCAAAAAAAACATCGAGTTTATAAAATCGCAGAAGAAAAATATTAAAATCGTTCTGTCAGGTTATGATTACGGAAATTTTACTGTATTAAATGAAGATAATTTTTTAACTCACACTTACGTTTCGATTTTCAATCGTGTGGGGCGACCTACTTCTGACAAACTCAATGAGGCCTTTATTCAGATGAATGAACAGTACGCCAAAATTTCTCGTGAGGTGCAGAATGTTTATTTCTCTAATCACATGGGTTTGATTCATTTTTATTTCGGAATACCAGAGCGCGGAATCACAAAGTTCTCTACTCCGTACCCGGGCCAGTACCCCACATATCAGCCCATAGCAGGTGGTGACCCTCGTTATGGTAATTCGATTGAAGCTTTGCTGACTCTGCCGTTTAATTATAAAAATTTTATTGACCCCTATCATCTGAACTCAAGCGGTTACAAAGTCATCGGAGAGCATCTGGTGGCTTATTATGTTCGCCATTTGTTATCGAGATGAAGGTGATTTTGAATGACTAACATGCAGATCTCAAAAACTTCGGTTAAGTAATTACCTGTTTTTACAGGAATATTTTTTCTGATGATTCTTTAAAAATAGGACTCGTAATTGGCGGTCACGGGTAGATGAGTTTCAAACTGCGTGTTTGGGGTTTTACTCCATAAGCCAATAGGTTCGATTTGGCATAAATTCGGTATTAGATTTCGTACAGCCTGATCCTTATTCGGTTCCTCCCGTTTTGGGTTGTGGGTCAAATTATAATAAATGGAGGATGAGATTAGTTTAGTAATTGCAGCCGAGCTATTAAGACCGGGAGGTTGCTAATGAATAATGCTCTAAAATATGTTAAAATTCTTGAAGGTACTGGAATTACAAGAGAACAGGCGGAGGCGCATGTTCAAATAATTTCCGACGTTTTGGAGGGTGATTTGGTCACAAAACAAGATCTGGCAAATTCAGAAGCCAGTATAAGATCTGCCATTACTCAGCTCAATACAAAAATCGATACTTCGGTCGAACGCATCGAGAATAAATTACTGCAGTCTGAATATCGCACCACCATAAAACTTGGCTCCATAGTTACGATTGTAATTGCCGCGGCGACTGCGATTAGCAAGTTGTTTTAATTAGGCCAGCTAGGGCATTGCAATTCCGAAAGTGAAGAAGCCTGGAAAGCAAATCTGAATTTAAAAGTTATTATAGCGATGAAGGAAAAGTAGATCCAGTGGGCCGGGTTTGGAGTTGGGCACACTGACTGCTTCAGCTTTACGAAGTTACTTTTGGTCATTAGAATTTAAAACTAGTCTTTAAAATAATTGGCGGAGAGACTGAGCCTTAAGATTCTTTAACAATTTCAAGGGGTCAATCCGCCGATTAGTACGGGTTAGTACGAGGGGTGATTTTATCTCTTAAAATTCCCCCCAAACCCCCGTTTGCTTCCCGACTAGACTAGATTTTATTCTGATTGATGGCAATTACATCAGCCATTGCTGGACTATGATCGTGCAAGATCATGTTGTCCATAATGCCCTTAATATCAACACCTGCTTTTCGGACATACCTCATCATTGTTTCCATGTCTTTCCAGCCTGCACACTTCATTACTTTTATGGGTTCGGCCCCTTTGGTTAAAAGTAAAGTTGCCCAGGTTGCTCGTAGGTCATGAAACCTAATTTCAGGCAAACCGATTGCTTTCAAAAAGCCCCTTAGCTCTCGAGCTTGTTCCCCCTTGTCCCATTTATTTAGGCGGGGGAGTACAAAGTCATTTACCCTGGTCGTATATAAATCCTGAAGCACAGGTTTTAATGCGGGGGAAATTTCGACAATGCGGTCATCGCCTGATTTCGTATCTTTGAATCCATCAAGGTTGTTCCATGACCTACATACTTTGATGTAGTTGTTTTCAAAGTTTACGCAATCCCAGCTTAGTGCATATATTTCGCCGTTTCGCATTCCCGTATATAAAGCCGTTGCCCAAATCGAATACCACTCGTTGTTAACTTCTCGTGCCTTGTCTAGCAGTAAGGAAGTCTGTGATGCCGTTAAAACTTCTTTTAACTTTTCAGACGCTTTGAATTTCTTTAGTGGTGTTGGGTTATTTTTTACATAATCCATTTCTAAAGCGTAGTTAAAGACACCCCGGATGCATTTCAAAAGGTACTTTTGATATGACGGGGGTTTATCACTGAATTCTTTATTGGCGAGCACCGAGATGTCACTCTTTGATATTTCATTGATAGGGCATTCGGACCAAGTGGGGAGGGTATACCTATTAAGACAAAACTCATTTTGCTGAATTGTTCTTAATGAAAGCCCTCGGTCCTTTTGATCTTGAGCATAGTCCAAAACTACTTTTGACCAAGTAGGGTAAATTTGAGCATTTATTTTTTTATCGAGCTGTATGATTAGTCGCTCGTATGCTTTTTTTGCCTCTACTGAAGTCTTGAAGCCCTTCCACCTAATGGTTTGGGGCTTTCGTGTAATCGGATGCCTTTTGCACTTACTGACCTGGTAGGTTCCATCGCTTAATTTCTTAATTGCCATAACTAGCTCCTCTTTTTTGTGAAAGAAGAAGCCTTCGCAAGTCGTTCTGAAGGTAGCGGTTAAGTCTGCCAAATTTGTAATAAGGGATTTTTCCATTGCTGGTTAAGTTCCTTAATGTACCCACTGGAATACTTAAATAGGACGCAGCCTCTTCAGAAGTTAGCCACTCTTTGGTTTTCAAAGAACTAGCCTCGTTTTGTATATCTGGGGTGTCGTGGAAGCAATCCATTTAAAACTCCCCTGTAAAAGCGTAAGTTTTAAAGAAAAGCATTTTGGGTTTTCCAGTTAGCCAGCCTCTTGAAGCTGTAATTAAACGGAGTCTTGGTGGTTGGTACCTAAGTGAAACTCTAAGGTTTTGATCTAATAGATAGCCAACGACCCTCACAAAATCATTAAGTGTAGGAATATGGATTATTTTTGAATCAAATCGAATATCAGGTATGCACTTTTGAACTATCTGGGCCAAGAGTGATTCGCTTAGTTCAGTGGATAAGACCATGTGAAAGTGAGGGCAGGTGGCTGGGTAGTAGCAGCCATCTGAGCCTATCTCTTCCCGCACTGATAAAGAAGTGACGCAAAGATATTTAGCATTTCTGGCCAATGACCTCATAAATTGAGTTTTAAGGTTGTTTAGCCAGTAAAGTGCTTCTGCCGGGTCATTGCTTTGCTGAAATACAATAATGTAGTGGTTGGTCAAATCCCATTCATGAAAAAAATGTCGAGCTTGTTTGATAATAAATTTTCTAAACCTATTCCAACAATACTTACATTTAGCTTTTCTATTACATGGGCGCTTATTACTGCACCATTGTTGCGAATTGGGCGTATATTCTATTATTAATTTGTTGGGGGTTAGCATCGGTGCCCCCATGGATTATTTAAAGCCCTTTTTTCTGCCACCTGATCGAGGTAGGTTTGAATCTTTAAATGCTCCTCAAATGAGAGTTCGCAGTAACCATTTTCAAAATCGCTGATTTTATAGCGACTTATCCCTGTTTTTACTGATAATTCCTTTTGAGAAACGCATAGCTTTGCCCTTTTTGCCTTTAATTCTGAGGTTTTCATAAACCTGCTTTCCCGCCGTTGGTTTTTTGTGGCGTGAAAGACTTTCGATATAGGTTTAAGTTTTTCTAGTTTCGGCAGCGGCAGCGGCGGCGGCACCTAACCACCCCTACCACCCAAATTTTAGAGATGTGTCTGGGGGAACGGCGCGCTCGTGAACGATTCGCGTTAATAAGTTAGAAAAAGGGACCCTCAACGCTCATGTAAATGACTTCTAGAAATTGCGTCTTATGGTACTTGCAACTTTAGAATAGTTTCTATATGAAAATTAACGATAGTTACGCTAAGAACAATGAGAGGATAAAGATGGAAAGACAATTAATCCGCAGGTCAGTTTATGATGGTTTTCAACAGTATTTTCAGTGGCTTGAGCCAACTTCAACCGAACTTGCAAATCGAAAGTCACATAAAAAAACAATCGAACAAGCGCTCTTGGCAGAATTTCCAAAATTTAATGATCTGCTTATCATCGGAAGTCATACGCGTGGTTCAGCTATCAACCTACATAGTGATGTAGATTATTTTGCTATGTTGGGAAAAGATGACGTTACGTGGGGAGGTTCTCGAGTTAGCTCTACTACAATCCTTGATCGTACAAAACGTGCGCTTCAACTAAGATTTAAGAGTACAGATGTTAGGATTGATGGCCCAGCTGTTGTTGTTGGATTTGGTCAGGGAGCAGGAGCAGTTGATGTAGTACCCGGTGTTTGGGTTGGAACTACGTCATCAGCACCTCATTATCCCGTTTATGAGATTCCAGATGGTTCGGGGGGGTGGCGTCGGACAGCACCCCAACGTCATACAAAATATCTTAATGATGAAGATGTGCGTTCTGGTTATAAACTTGCGAAGGTAGTAAAACTTCTTAAAGCATGGAAATACGCTCGCGCCCCAAAAACGCCTGTTTTAGGTTTCCATATGGAAATGTTATTAGCGGCTTCCGGCACTTGTGTTGGAGTGAAATCCTATCAAAATATATTGTTAGAAGCTTTTCGTCTGATTAGGGATAGAAACGGAAATGCTTTTATGGATCCACTTGATATTACTGGGCGAATAGATGCAGTTGCGACTGAGCTTCAACGAGAAAAGCTTGTTGAACATGCCCGCCACGCGGTAGATAAGGCGACCTCAGCAATTTCAGCTGAAGTTGCTGGTAAACATGACGATGCCTACTATTATTGGAAACTTGTATTTAATCAGAATTTTCCTTCACGATGAGCGTAATTACTAACCAAAAATCGTTTTCTCTTTTGGGTCATACTAGGGCGTTGTATTCATGCGCGAAGATTCGAAAAAAATGGCACTGGAAATTTGAGATTGCTGCAACTATTTTTGCTGTACTGGCCTCGTTCATACCGATTTGGCAAGCTTCCGCAACCTTGGTAATTTTAAGCTTAGGATCTAAAGTGCTAGCAAAGTTCTTTTCTTCAGAAGCGAAGAGCTTTTTTCGTCGTGCTGAGAGATTTAGACGATATGATTTTGAGGAACGAACTCTCGGTTGGCCACTCCCTCCAAAAGAACGCGCTGACATAAATATCTCAAATTCAGAAATTCAATCTTTAGCAAGCAAATGGTCTAAGCGTGATTCTGATTATTATACGACAGAGGGACCACCAAATACCAAGCGACTCTTTTCTAATCTACTTGAATCAATTTTTTGGTCTCAAGCGTTAATGGGAAAAATGGCCAATCGAAGATGGAAACAGTTTTATTTAGCATTAATGGTAGCGGTAATAACCTTCTTTGCATTAGCAATTATTCAACCTGGAGAAGCGGCAGTTTTTGTCATTAAATCTTTTGCAACAGTAGTTTCTCTTTTAGTTGCGCTCGACATCTATGGCGAAGCTCGTTCTTTTCAGAGGGGTGAAAAAGAGTTGTCTCAAATTCTTACGGCACTCACTGTTGTGGGTCAGGTGAACGCTATTAATAACAATGAGGTTATGCGATTTTTTGTGGAGTATAATTGCATTCTTTCAGAATTACCCATGATCCCAGATGAAATTTATACCAAAGCGACACCTGAATTAAACTCCGGCTGGGATAGTTATCAAACCGGAATATTAATTTTAAATGAAGGGCATATATAGTGATTCAAGTTATAAAGATAGTTGGTTTATTTTTGTTTTTAGTCAGTTGTACTAACCTTCAATATAAGGATAAAACGGACGATACTTGTCGAGCCAATGGAAGAACAGATGTTTTTAATAGAAATCATTATCCTCCGATGACAATAATGGATGTGCCTTGGTTCAAATTAAGAGGCCCTTCTAAAGACGAACTCACGGCAGCTCATGAAAAATTTCTAAGTGAAGTGAGTGATCAGATAAGGGTTTTAGAAAATGAAAAAACAAGAATCATCAATATTTGCGGTAATTTGCCAGAATACGCCAATAAAGGTAATGCTAGAATCAACGCTTACAATAAAGCTATCGAATATGAAATTAAGGCATATGAACGAGCAATGGTAGTTTTCAAAATCGAAGAAAGCAGAAATAAATTTTATTCAGATCAAAAATTGAAGTATAACGATGACAGAATATCTTTTGAAATAAAGAATGTTCAGCTTGATTTTATTACAAGCATCGGTTTCGAGATTATCTCAAAAAGTAAAACAAAAATACTTCCAGCCAAAATAGCAAAAGCAGTATTTGTATCAAATAAAATGGGTGGCACCGATGCAGTTTGGATAGTTACTGGCGTGCGGCTATTTGATGAGTACAAGAACTCGTACATAGTTCATGGTAATAACACTTATCCGACTCAAATTAGACCAGAGGAAATAACGAAATTGTCATTTTCGACAGGGTCTTTGATTAAAGCGGCAAAATTTTTAATTTTAAAGGTGGAAGCCGGTGTTTTTTCAAATTCAAAACCTATTTCTTTTAAAATACGGCTATTCAACGAAGAGGAAAATAAAATTCCTCCTTTAGTAGATTACAAACCGTACCTGTAACTTGGACTACACATATGCGGTTGGGTGGTTCTTATCAGCCATAAATATAGTTATGTAGCTGGCTTGGGCTAGTATAAGAAATTGGAATTTGAAATTCGGGGGTAACCTCAGATGCTTCTTTTAGGCGCAGCAAAACATATAATGGTTGACGATCTAATGCCCCATTGCCATTAGTATTACTAACAAACAGATACAAAAGGACAACTGAAATGAAAAAACTTGTACTAGTCATGATTATGCTTTCTCCACTAGCCCTTATTTTAGGTTGTTCAACAATTTTGAAGGGTAAAACTCAAATAGTCTCAATCAATTCCAATGTAAAAGGAGCAGATGTTATCGTAAGTGGCATTACTGTTGGCAAAACGCCATATAATGGTCCAATTCAGAAGGACTCATCAACCACAGTAACTCTAATTAAAGAAGGATTTGACACTAAAACTGCAACACTAAGTACAGAGTTTGAACCAGTTTTTTGGGGCAACATTATTTTTGGTGGATTTTTGGGTTCAACAACAGATTCTGCAACGGGCGCAATGTATAAGTATGCCCCGGCAACTATTCAAATTGATCTAGAAAAGACACAAGCTGAAGAGCCAGAGACTGATAAGACGGCGACACCAAAGGTAAAAGCAAAGGGAAAGTAGACGACTACTGTCCTCCGGGGAACTATTCTTTTTTTCTCTTCAATTATCCAGCACTAATTGAGGAGATTTACAAAGAAGGGGGATGGCTCACTAGATATATCCATAAGAAAAATCATTCAGTATTATCTTTTGAAGAGTTCCTTTCAAAAATTAAATCAGCGCTCATAGTAAACAAAACTCCCGAGTCTTTTTCATGTGAGGCGAGTAAAATACTTGAGTTAAAAAAATGAAGTTAAACTTTAACCTTATTTATTTTTTATGTATTTTTGCACTCCAATTAAATCTATTGGCAGATAATTTAAACTGGTTTCCGCCGCCTACAATTGATGAAATTAAAAAGAAAAATACAATTTCAATTGTATTTGTTAGTCAAAACCTAAAAAGTCCGATTTCGATGTTTGGACATACATTTATTATTGCCCATAACGACGTTATTCCTGAGCCAGATGCAATTACAATCGAATTTCTTGGCGACACTTCCCGTGCTGAAGATGGGCATTTAAACGCTCTCTTTAGTTCGATACATGGATACTATAAGCTAAATAATTTTTTAATTAAAAAAAGAGAAAACGAGGACGAAAATCGCGATTATTGGATTTACAAAATTGATTTATCAACTTTAGCCAGAAAGAAGTTTAATGAAGAAATTGAGAAAAGGTTATCTAAAGAATATAGATATAATTTCATTTCAAAAAATTGTTCTTATTACATTCTCGATTTAGTTGCCTATTCGGAAGATGAAATGTTGGCGTCAGCCAATGGCTTATTATACACACTTCCTATCGATACTATTAGAAAATTGCGATCAAAAAAATTAGTTAGTAATTCGACTTATTTACCATCGTCACAAAAGTTACTTCTTAATCAATACAACAATCTTTCAAAAAAAGACCAGTTTAATTTTAATACTGTTTTGTCTGGCCAAAGCGTTATTCCGCCTTTTGACGAATCTTTGAAGCTTAAATCAACTTTATCTAAAGCTATTTCCTATAAAATACCAAGGGAACCAAATAAAGAAATTCGGACCACTCTTTATAGATTAAAAATAAAATACCCAATTGCAGATGATGAAAGTGCGTTGAGCTATATTGAAGCTGAACCATCTCAAATATTTGGAGAGACCTCACTTAGTTTAGGTTACGATTTAAAAAAAACAAACTGGCTTTTGTCTTTTAAACCTTCGCAACGAGATTTCTTTTCTTCTAAAAAAGATGGTTTAGAAACTTCTTATATGGACATTGGCAAGATTTGGGTCGAGGTAAAAAACAACAACTTAAAATTATCCCAATTTAATCTTTTCAAAATTGATTCGATAAAGGAAGAGACGGAATTTTCGGATGCTTTTAACCGCTATATTGATCTTTCATACTACGATTGGTCAGCCTTGACTGATGAAGCTTCTTCTGAGGTCGTTATGAGAATTGGTGAAGGTTGGTCCTCTAAAATTTCAAATTTTAGATTTGGAATACTTCCATATCTAGGCATTAGTAATTCAAAAATTCCCGAAAGATTATCTACTAATTTTGATATGGGCTATAAATTGATATTAAATCACTGGTTTTCGGACAAATTTAGAATGGAGGGGACTTATAT
>JAYVIY010000308.1:0-8621 GCA_043769795.1 Pseudobdellovibrio sp.
AGACGAACAGCTGATGAAGCTGTATCAGAACGGTCATGAGGGGGCCTTTAAGGTCCTTTATGAAAGACATTCGGCAAAGGTGTTTGGTTTTCTTAAAAGCCGTGTAAGCAACAAAGAAAAAATGCAAGAAATCTATCAAGAGGTCTTCGTCAAAATACATAAATCTAAACATCTTTTCAATGATAGCCTTCCACTTTTACCATGGATTTTTACAATTACCAGAACGGTTCTGATTGATGAGTTAAGAAAAAATAAAAACGTACAAATTTCTGAAGGCTACGATCTGGAAAAAATTCCGTCCAATGGAGCAAGTCATCAATTAAACAGCACCGCTGAACTTATAGATAAGTTACCAAATTATCAGAAAACCGCACTTGAAATGAGATACGTCAGTGATAGAACTTTTGAAGAAATTGCAGCAAGCCTCCAAGTTTCTCCAAGCAATGCCAGGCAAATAATCAGCAGAGGCGTAAAACGGCTTCGCCAGCTCATCAGTGAAGGAGGTGAATCGTGAACAATCAAAACAATAATGAGTGGCTTAATGATTACGAAGATTTTTTAAAGTTCGAGGTGTCTTCGGTTCCACAGGATGTGACGAATAAAGTTTATTCAAAAATTAAAATGCTCTTAAACCCAAATGCATCAAAGGTATTTTTTAAAATTCTTGGATTTCATTTGATTACAGGATTTTTGTCTTTGTCAGTGTGTCATCAGTTTGGAATGAACCCTTTCAATACCGAGTATTCTTTGGCTGACTGGTTTATGAAACATGGAGGATATTACGGCTGTATGATCGGTTGCGGAGTATCTTTTGTAAGTCTTGGTCTATTTACGGCCGGTTTGTTTTTAAGTATCGAAGAGGTTAATGCTTTAAGACGAACACAAATACGTCAAAATCTTGTACTTGGTTTTATCTCATTGGTCTTTTTTGTCGTCTTTGGTGCCGAACTTGCTATCGGTATGGTCAGCCTGTGGATGTTTGGTAGCTTGGTCGGTGGATTGGTGGCAATTGAGGTTGTTGCTCTCTTAAAAACTGACAGTAAAACAGTTTGATCGATTAATAAGTCCCATTTTTCCCTATCAACTTCTGAAAACAGCGCTGTATCGCCCACCGCCACTTCCTGTTGAAGTGAATCGTATGGAATATGAATTGCTTTGCTCTCGACTTAAGTTCGTGAAAGTAAAAAGTTCGCAAGAAATAATTAGAGTGCTTTAATTTATATAGTTGCTGACAGGGGACGTATTAAGGCGCAGTTTAGCATAAACAAATAGTTATGTTAATTTAGACTGAACTGCTGAAACTGGTGAAAAAGTGAAAAGAGAAAAAATCCTCACAATTGATGACGATGTGGATATGTTGTTTGTCGAGAGACTCTTGCTCGAACGTGAGGGCTATGAGGTTTTTACCGCTAAAAGTGGCCAGTCGGCTTTAGAGATGATACCAAAAATTCCTGATCTGGATTTAATTTTATGTGATGTTGAAATGGATCAAATGGGTGGTATTGAATTTGTCAGGCGTCTAGAAGGTGAGTACCAATTTATTTTTAAAAAGACCCCTGTGGTGTTGGTTACGGGGTACGATCGCCCCCCTCAAGCGCATGTGGCCGGCTACATTCAAAAAGGTGCAGCTTTAAGTGAATTTGCAGCCCAGGTCAGACATTTTTTAGCGACTGCCGAAACCGGTATGATGCAATGACTTCGAAAGCACAAATTATTCAAGTTGAGATTTGGGAAAAAAAGAATGTCGAAGGGCTGCGAATCTCAGAAAAGGCTGAACTCTACTGTAAAGCCATTTATGCAGTCGAGCAGCGAACACTAAAAACTTTAAGCAGCGTGACCTTAGAAGTGGTTTTAGATCGCGCCCTCATTCAAAGCCAAGAGAAATTTTCATTATTGACCTCGATCAAGGTTCTTCCGAAGGGACTAGAATTCAGCGATTTTTTAAAGAGTGAGCACTTTCAAAAGCCCAATGAAGAACTCATACACGCATTACGCCACTTACTTGTCGAAATATTAACGGTTCTAGGAAATATTACTGCGGGAATTCTTACAAAGCCATTGCACGACGAACTATCAAAAGTAGTCTACAAGCCTTTAAATCAACCAGAGCAAGCAACAGTTACGCGAATCCATTCGGGTCGTAGAAATTCGGAGAATTCATGAAATCCAACGCCAGCCAGAGCGATAGAATTGTCAGTGGGGTTCGAAATTTAGATGAGGTTCTTTCCGGCGGAATTCCCACTGGTTCACTTGTGGTACTTGCTGGGGCGCCGGGCGCAGGAAAAACAATTTTGTCGCAACAAATTATTTTTAAGAACGCATCGCCCACGAAACGCTGTGTATTTTTTCAAACTCTATCAGAACCGACCGCAAAAACCTTACGCTATTTAAAACAGTTTGATCTATTTGACCCGGTCAAACTTGAAGATGGCAGTATTGAATTTATTGATTTAGGTGAAATAATGCGATCGAAGGGCTTACAAGAAGCCTCGGATCTTCTGATGACTCATGTGAAACGCATCAAGCCTGCATTCGTTGTTATAGACAGTTTTAAAGTTTTTGAAGATCTTGCTCAGTCGCAGACCGAGCTGCGCAAATTTTCATATGAAGTGGCCATTAAGTTGATGGCTTGGGAGTGCACCACATTTTTGCTGGGTGAATTTTCTCAGCGGGATATGCAGTCGAATCCACTTTTTTCGATTGTGGATGGCATTATCACTTTGAATATTCGTGAGGAGGCGGGTGAGCAGCAAAGATTTATTCAGGTGACTAAAATGCGCGGCACAAATCACAGCCGTGATGAGAATGCCTTTACGATCACCTCGAAAGGCCTTGAGATCTACGCCCCGCGCGTGACCATACAGAGAAAACCCGAAGCCGACAGAATTATGCCGGGTAATGGCCCTTATCGTTCGAAGCTTGGAATTCAGGGGTTAGATGCCCTGTTAGGGAGCGGAATTCCCTATGGATCAACGCTGTTGGTTTCAGGGGTTGCGGGAACCGGAAAGACTCTTTTACTGTTAGAATTTATTTATCGTGGAGCCAGTGAACTGGGTGAAAAGGGCATTTTATTTTCTTTTGAAGAAACCAAAGAAAGACTTATCGCTAATGGTAAGGGCATGGGCTGGAAAATCGAAGAAGAGATTAAAAAGGGTAATATCGAAATTATTTTCATTCCGCAGCCCGAAATTTTTGTTGAAAAACATCTTCTGATGATGAAAGAAAATATCGAGCGCATGGGGGCATTACGTATTGCCATCGATTCAGTTTCTGTCTTTGTGCATAAAATCAAAGACCCACAGATTGTTAGGGAAAAAATGTTTCAGCTAGGCACATTAGTTCAGCTGGCTCAGGGTATTGGTCTTTTTTCAGCCGATATTCCCTATGGAACGAAAGCAATCAGTCGTTTTGGTGTTGAAGAAACGGTTGTTGATGGAATCATTATTCTGTCGGCTCTTGAGAATGGTTTTGAACGTGAGCGTTTCCTTGAGATCTATAAATTGAGAAATACCAACCACGTTACGGGAAAGCATCAGTTGAGCCTTGGGCATGAAGGACTAGTTCTTAAAAATAAATCTAAAAAGTTATCCGAGCCCAAAAGAAAACTCCTAAAACGAGTCACGAGAAAAAAATGAAGGATCAAACTTCAGAAGAGAATAGCGACTCTTTTAGTCTGAACCAGCAAAAAAAAAGTAAGGCTACGGACGACGATGTCACGTGGCAAGAGAGGGCTTACGACCGCCTGAAAATTCTCTACAGAATAAGCAAACTGCTTTCCAGCTTTGATAGTGTTGAAGAAACATTCCCGAAAATTGTTGCTCTTGCGGCGGAGACGTTTCCGCTAGCCACGGTGGTGCTTATAGACAACTGGAGAAGCCGACCAAAGACGGTTGTTTGGCACTCAAAGAACGCAACTCATGAACAAACAGTTGCTGCCGCTTTGTATGCGAGCAAGCTATATGCCTATTTGTCGAACCTCGAAAAAATAGACGACGACTTTCGAAAAAACTGCATCGTGCTGCCGTTGATTGTCGATGCGCTACCACCTTTGGGAGCGCTTCAGCTCGAAGGATTCGCACAACTAAATGAAAAAGATTTAGAATTTGTCGATGCCTTAGCTGGTTTAATCTCTGTAGCTCTCGACAGGTACTACAAAACTCTATCTGAACAAGAGCTGCGTAAGGAAGAAGATAAGCTGAGTTCGGGTAAGCTCACAGATTTGGAAACCGAGCGCGACCTGCGGGAAGGCTTTGTTTCGTTACTGACTCACGATCTTAGAACCCCTTTAGCGGCTGCAAAAATGGCAGCCGAGCTGATGGAAGGAAACTCAAAAGAAAATCAAGATTTACTTAGCCGGGTTCTGCGTAATCTTCAGCATGCCGACGAAATGATATGTAATTTGCTCGACGCGAACCGAATTCGAAGTGGTGAGAAACTTCCGATTCATCTTGAAAGTTTTGATTTAGTTACTTTAATTAAAAAAACCATAACTGAGTTGGCCTTGGTGCACGGTGATCTTTTTGTTTTAACTGGCGTCAACCAACTTAAAGGGTTCTGGGACCCAAAAGGTATTCGCCGTATTATTGAAAACTTGTGCATCAATGCAATTAAATATGGCGCTGCGGGTGCTCCTGTAGTGGTCGAGTTGCTTCAAAATAATAATGAAGTACAGATATCAATTCAAAACCAAGGAAATTTGATTTCAGAAGACGATCAGAAATCTATTTTTGTGCAGTTCAAACGCAGCAAAAATTCCGAAAGCGGTATCAAGCAAGGTTGGGGGATTGGTTTAACTTTGGTTCGAGACGTAGCAGAAGCTCACGGCGGAAAAGTAACGGTAAAAAGTGAGCCTAATACCGGAACTGTTTTTACCGTTACACTGCCTCACCATTTAACAAATAATCCTTAGCTGGTTCATATGTAAAAGCCTTGAAAAAGTCTTAATTTTGAAGCAAGCTTTAAAATTTATAAGACTGGAGACGTAGCATTTCTAATTCTCACTCTAATCACCCCTTGTATAATGACTTTCAAAGACGCTTTATTGCAAATTCAAGTGGCACATTAGGGTTGTTAATTATAATAATTGCCATACTACGTGGTGCGTTTACTGAAATTCCATTTTTAAAACTTTTACCCCCTTATATCACCGGATTTGTTTGTTTAGCCATTTCATACCGAGAGAGAAAAAATAAATCCAGCATGTGGCATGCTTATATTATTTTTTTTGGACTGATATTAATCATCCTAAACGCAGCCCTAATTAATGGAGGCTTTCGAGCCCCCGTGGTTGCCGGAGTGATTTTACTACCTCTTTTCAGTACGATTGCGTTGGGTTCGCTGGGCCGCTGGCTGGGAATGGCCGCAGCTTTTTTATGCCTTATGGCTATTTCACTATTTGAAAAATTTGAGCTCATCTTGCCATACCAAGACGGAGCTAGTCGTTACATCCCTCTTATTTATTTAGGCGCAACGGCGATTGGTGCACAAATTATCTATTTCTATGAAAAACTACGAATTGAAAATGAAAATGCAATTTTAAAATTAAGTGAACAATTTGTCGCGTCTTCTAGGTTATCGTCACTGGGTGAAATGGCAGGTGGAGTTGCACATGAGATTAATAATCCACTGGCAATCATTAACGGGAAAATAGCTCTTCTTAAGTGCTTAGTTGAGGAAGACAATGTTGAGCCGCTAAAAGTTCAAGCTGAATTAGTAAAAATTGAAAAAACCGTACAACGTATTTCAGTGATCGTTCACGGGCTTTTGACCTTTTCAAGAAATTCCGAAGGCGATCCGCTTGTTACAGAAAGAGCTGACAAAATTGCGAGTGAGACGATTGAACTTTGTAATGAAAAATTTCGAAATCTTGATATTGACCTTATTTTTGAAAGTGATTCTCAGCTTTTTATTAATTGCCGTGCATCGCAGATCAGTCAAGTCATCATGAATTTGTTATTGAACTCACTTGATGCGGTTGAATCTCTTTCTGAAAAATGGGTGAAGCTGAGTGTAAAACCCACTGCTGAGCACGTTCAGATTGTTGTAATGGACAGCGGGCATGGGATACCCCTGGTTGTTGCAAATCGAATGATGGAGCCCTTCTTTACGACCAAGTCGGTTGGTAAAGGCACGGGGCTTGGTCTGAGTATTTCTCGGGGTATTATTGAGGGTCATGGGGGTAGACTTACTTATGATCAGAACTCTAAGAATACATGTTTTGTGATCACAATACCTTTGGTAAAGCCTTAACTAATTTAAACTGGCCCACTGCGCAGCCTAAGTGGCCAGTTTAGTTTCCTTTTCGTCCGCCACGGGCCGGACCCACCGGGGATTTTTTATCGTAGCGGGACGCGCTCGGCTTGAATTTACGAAGAGACTCCGAGGTGGCCCCAGAGTTCTGCGCTTCCATTTTACGCTTGGTCAATTCAACGAGAAGATTTGGTTTCGCAGGCTTTTTTTTCATGAGTATAAGAATAACATAAAAATCAAATCGCTTCAATCCAGAACTAGGTCGAATGTTCGCTAAATCGATTGGTTCCTCGGGTCATTAATCTTTTTTTAGCGACTTCAATCTATCTTTAATTGCTTTTGAAAGTTCTATTAGTTCCTCAAAGGAATCATTCTTTCGTAGCACCAATGGAACATTAAAATCCTGTAGATGGGTATGATTTAAAATGTCATTGATGTACTTTCTAAAGGCGTAAACGGGGCCCGCGATCCGGTGTGAAACAATCAAACAAATGACAAAATAACACAAAAATAGTACAGCATTAACAATCAGATAAAGCCTTAAAAAAAGCATGAGAATCTGTTCTGAAACCTCACTGTTGAAGCCCATATTTTCATTTAAAGTCACTTTTAAAAATGAAAAGCTCAACACAAATAAAACCAAACTGATTGAGGCCAGCATGCTGAAATTAAAAAGTATAAATCTCCGTTGAAAGGGCGGATCAACCCATTTGCGTTTACGCTTATTATCTTTATCCCAGAGCTTAGTGAAATTGACGATGACGTTAAAAACGATGATGATTAAACCTGCATATTGAAAAAGATCAGATAGATTTATTATAGAATAAATAACATCTTTCGTTCCGAAAATAATAAAGTCTACGACTTGGCCAGAATCGAGCCGGTCAGCCACGTTGCTCAACATTCCTCCGAGTAAAACTGCAAAACCCAGGCGCAGCCCGATCAACCGTTCAGGAATAAGCATTTGAATGACGCCGAAAAAAATAACAAAGACGCTGCCGAAGGTGGCAAGCCCCACCTGTTTCAGATTTTGCGGAAGCTTAGCAAAAATTCCCAAGAAGGCTGATTTGTTATAGGTCGGAAAAAAACGCAAATAACCGAATTCAACCATATCGTCTAAGCCCAAAGCCCACATCTTGGTGAGTTGGTCGGCAAATACCACAAATAAAATTACAAAGAGTATAAGAAATTTATCTTTTCTCGTCACGGTGACCTCGTTTATAGCCTTCAAGGCTACACAGAGAATTCATATTTTGCCTAACCTAAGGTTTATACTTTTTCTTCTTTTTCAGTTTGACCTGGAGAACTGAAGCTGTGCTGCGTTTTTGCTTTTTTACTTTTGGATGTTTTGAATTTTGCGCTAGTTTTTTCTTTGAGTAATCGGGAGCATGGTAAAGTTTGGTTGTTTGTCCCGCTCTGCGCTTAACACAACCTCGCGAAATCTTTTTTGAACAGTAGGGTATACCCTTTGATTCTGATTTTTGAAATTTTGCCTGAGCAAATTGACCACCGATAAAACACAGACTGAATAAAAGGAATAAGTTAAATATTTTCATAATTTAATATCGGATACCGATTTAACAAACATTAGTTTCTGTGATTGTATCGAAATAGGACACTACTTAAGTAGAGCTAGTTTAATTCCGATAGAGAAGAGCTTTGGGGGGTGCCATTGAAACTAAAAACCATTCTTGGTTCTTTATTAGCTCTTGCGGTAACCGCTCTTCTTTTTCAGAATTGCAGTAATACAGGATTTTCCAGCACTTTAAGTAGTACGTCTTCTTCTGGCGCAGACTCAGCGGCCACTGCTTTTTCTAATCCGATTACGCAGCCCACATCTGAATCGCAATTTGTCAAAAATCAATTCGGTGGTCATTTATCAAGTTTTGTCGCGGCTGTCGCGCCAACTTCTTGTCAGGTTATCGGAGATAACTATTCTAATTTGGTAACTCATTACCCGAGACTCGGCGACCATGAACAGGCCAATTACAATGTCGCGGCTGAGCACTTTCAACCTCTCTATGATTTTCTCCGCTTCGGAATGCCGAGCCCCGGTCGTTATATCGGAAGTAATTTTTCGGTCTTTGCTAAGTCTGAACCGGCGCAAGTAGAAGCCCTGCTCAAAAAATTATGTGCGCTTGGGCTAAATAAAGTCAAGTTTGTACAGGGTGCGTACGAAATCAAAAAAGCCGGAGACCTTTCGGCCTTGGTTGAGCCCAATGTGGCGTACTTTCAGGTATTGCATGGACTAGTCTATAAGAAAAATATGTTTAGCGTCGTTGTGCCGCCGAATTGGAGAGCCGGGATTGCGAATCAAAGACCCACTTTGTTTAACGGTTTTTATGATTTAACAGATGATTTTTTGTCTCTTG